>NZ_JAUBSD010000089.1:6928-32817 GCF_036704575.1 Microcoleus sp. K5-D4 | reverse complement strand
GTTCGTAATTCATATTATTCAGCTAATTTTTTCTTTTATTTTACTAGAGCGCTCGCACTTTCGCAAGAGGTCTATTGTAGTAAAATAGGTAAACGCTACATATTAAGTTAGTTTCGGAACTCTTAACAATATTTGACAATAAATTGATGTCATCAAGTGCGATCGCTACTTTGGGCAAAATCATGGAATCTTTGCCGGAAACTGTGAAAAATATAATTTTTCAACACCTGCAATAATTCATTGGCAAATTTAATATTACTTTCTGTTTATTTGAATCCCGACATTAAGTTATAAATTCCGGTTGAGATTGAAAGTCAACTGAAGCCCGGGGATAGATATACAGTTACTGTTACAGCAGATAGCAGTGTTTTTCAGAAGCTAAAAGCCGCTTTTGATTGGGAGGAGTTGCAGCGACGTAGAGACTCATTAGCACCCGCTCCCAATCCGATGACAATCGATGAAATTTGTGAACTTGTCCGGGAAGTTCGTTGTAAAATAATTCTGAAAAAGAGTCACAGCTATGAAACTCGATAATAATTGAAAAATAAACTGTTATGCCATTTTGGCAGTATGTTATATACAAAAATCCTGGATGCAACATCACCACAGACGGGGGCGACCACGGGGTATTGCTGCTACAAAACGGTATATATAGAGGCTTTTCGTAAGTTCTATAATTGTCATCCTGAACGAGAGTGTTGCGATCTTCGTGAAGGGTTGCTCTGATAATGAAAATTTACCGTATTACAAGGACACGGCAGTGCCGTGTCCCTACAGATGCCGCTTTCCACCAGTTGGTATAATTTACGATCGCATCGCCTGTTTTTGCTCCGCCTTCAAATCGCGGTTGCTAGCAGCAGCCAACTCCGCATCCAACAGCGTCTTACCCGTCGCAGCCAAATACACATCATCCAAACTCGGCCGAGATTGAGCAATCCCAAAAGTAGGCAATCCCGCATTTTTTAAAGCTTGCTGAATAGTTACCAGCGCATCGCTTTGCGGTGTTACTACTAAATTGAGAGAATTTCCTTGAGCCGCGTTGACAATTACTTCCTGCACAAAAGGCAGAGATTCCATCAGAGTTTTAGCTTTTTCGGCTTCTTCCAGCGGCGAAAACTCCCGAATCCGCAGAGTCACCCGATCGCCCCCAACCCGATTTTTCAACTCCTCCGGCGTCCCCTCAGCAATCACCGTACCCTTGTCAATAATCGCCACACGATCTGCCAAAGCGTCAACTTCTTCGAGATAGTGACTTGTAATCAAAACCGTCGTACCTTCTTCCCGCAAGCGACGCAGGAAATCCCACACTACCACCCGGCTTTCAATATCCAGCCCGACAGTCGGTTCGTCTAACACCAAAACATCCGGCTGGTGAAGCAACCCAGCAGCCAAATCCAAGCGTTTGCGGATACCGCCGGAATAAGTACCCGTCTTTTTATTTTCCCACTCCTCCAAACCGAGGAGTTTCACCATTTCGTCAATCCGCCCTTTAATCGTATTGCGCGGCAAATGGTAAAGCGCTGCTTGCAGTTGCAGGAGTTCCCGCCCCGTCAGCACCTTATCAAGAGCCACTTCTTGGGCTACATAGCCTAGTCTTTGTCTGGCAATTCTCGGCTGACTGACAGCAGAAATACCAGACACTTCAATGCGTCCGCTATCGGGCGCACTCAAAGTACAAAGTACCCGCAGGGTTGTGGTTTTGCCTGCACCGTTGGGGCCTAGCAAACCAAATATTTCCCCCGGTTCTACCTTGAAGGAAACATCTTTAACGGCTTCTACAGTGCCGTAGCGTTTCTGAAGATTTTCAATTAAAACGGCGGGAGCCATATATTTTGGGGATGAACTGGTTGTTAATATTTTGACACTTCCGGGCTCAAATTGCCGGAATGGTCGATCGACCAATGCGACTGGCTGTGCTGGTAAAGATCGCACACTCCTCCTCAACCGGAAACTGCCTATAGTTTTGATTCTTAATATCAGTTTAAAAAATATTAACTTTATAGCGGTTTTCAACCCTGATATTCATCAGTTTTCCCACTATCCAATCTCCCATCTCAAATCCAAAAAATTATGAGTTTTGAGTTAATTATAACTTTTCAGTTAACAACTCAAAACTCACAAGTTTTCAACAAGTAGAGATGCACCCGAAACCTGTTATTTTATAATTATCTCTACCTATAGGCTGATGTGTAGCGAGATTTTGATAATTAACACACTGGTCAAACACATCACACTTTTGAGCCAACTATTAAACACAAAAAACTTCCCGACTTGGCAAGTTCTACTTGTAACGAGTTCCCAAAAAATGTAACTTTAGGCCCGTGCTCTCAACCCCGATATTTATCAGTCATCACCAATTCTTTAATCGAAAATCGCAAATCGAAAATCGAAAAAGGTATTAACTCCTTTACGGAGAGTGGCTGCCAGGTCTTTAATCGACAATTTTTACCCAACCGCGGCGAACGTTGTACAGCAGTCGGTTGATGATGGCATACTCATCTTCATTCAGTGTTCTTTCTAAGAGTGCAGATCTGAGCTGTCTCCGGTCGTGGCGAGTCACGACGCTGGAGAACATGACCTGACCAAATAACTCTTCGAGTGTCATTTGGGATACTGACATGATAAACCTCCTAGTTGATTGAGACAGATAAAATTTTAACAGGCTTGTTGTATTTGTATTATGCACTCTAGGAGTGACTTCAAAGGCGATCGAACACATTGACACGGTGTGATTTTTTGGTTAAAAATCTGTGACCAAGACTTTGATGCCAAGTGACTTGGATCTCTTAAATTTGTGATGCTTGTCACTGAAGTCAGAAGTCAGAGGGAAAAAGGCTATCAAGCGCGATCGCCAAATCTCAGCTTCGCCGATCGCCCTCAAAAACTCTCCATCCCGTCCTCACCGCTTCTCAACATCATTTTCCCCTATGCCAATTTTCCAGCTAATTGAGGCATCGGTCAATAGTCGCGACAACCGACTCGGCCAACTCTTTCAGCGCGTAACCCCCCTCCAAACCAAAAGCTATGCGGCGGGTGAGTTGCAGACAGTATCCGGTGAAAGTACCGAAATCTGATGGCATCAGAGTCATGCTCGCCAGCGGATCGGACGCAGTAGCGTCATAACCAGCGCTGACAATCAACAAATCCGGTTCAAATTTGGACAAAAAAGGCACGACAAGAGATTCAAAGGCGCTCAGGTATTCAGCTATGCCACCGCCGGGATACAGGGGAATGTTCAGCACGTTGTCGTAAGCACCGCGCTCCTCGGCATCACCCGTTCCCGGATAGCACGGAGATTGGTGCAGGGAACAGTAGGCAATTTGCCGGCAGTTTTCCACCAAAGATTGAGTGCCGTTGCCGTGGTGCACGTCCCAGTCGAGGACAGCGACGCGGTTGATTCCCGGCTGTTCCAGGGCGTAGTGAGCAGCGATCGCAGCATTGGAAAACAAGCAAAAACCCATCGCGCGGGCGTTTTCGGCGTGGTGTCCCGGTGGCCTGGCCAGCACAAAAGCCGGTTCCCCCGCAGCCACCACTCGATCGACCCCATCGAGCCAAGCACTCGCCGCTAGCAGCGCTACATCGTAACTTTCAGCAGAAATCGGCGTATCACCGTCGAGGTAGCCGCCTCCCCGATGAGCCAAATGTTCGACTTCTTTGATGTATCTTTGCGAGTGAACTTTTTTGATAGCCGAGAACAGTTGTTGTTCGCGCTGCGGCACTGGGGTGGGCAGTTGCCACTCAATTTGAGCTGCCCAAGGAGCAGCTTTCAGAGCGTTGACGATCGCCGTTAAACGTTCTGGTCGCTCTGGGTGAAGCATTCCAGTCTTGTGCAGCAAGAAATCTTGGGAGTAGATGACGGGTAGCATCAGCAGATTTTAGAGTTAATATTTGAGATTTTAGATTTTCTGTTTGTTTCAATTCGGCCTTCGGCTGTGTGAAATTAAAATTGCTATCGAGTAACCATTTTAATTTCTTAGAGGAGCGTCAAAAAAACTCACGAAAGCATGAAACCCTTCAGCCTAAAAAAACCTTTTTAGCTTTTGCCAACTGCTGACAAAATTACCAACTGACAAATTATCAATTGTGCTTGTTTCGTCCCTTAATTTTTCTGGCAACTTTCCCATAAAGTCCAAGGCAAATTGTGATATAATTTCAGGAGTAATTGGCAATATTTGGCAGCTCTACTGAATCCAAACCGATTTTATCGCATTTTTGAGATTTATAGCGGTCAAATTTAAATTTTTAACGGAGTTTTTCAACCTATGAGCACCTCTGAGTCGCGGATAATCCCGACGGATCTGGGTAATGAGATGTCCCGATCGTACTTGGAATACGCCATGAGCGTAATAGTCGGTCGGGCGCTACCAGATGCCAGGGACGGTCTCAAGCCCGTTCACCGACGCATTCTCTACGCCATGAACGAATTGGGCTTGACTCCCGATCGACCTTTCCGCAAATGCGCCCGCGTCGTGGGGGAGGTGCTGGGCAAGTATCACCCGCACGGAGATACAGCGGTTTATGACGCCCTGGTGCGGATGGCTCAGGATTTTTCCATGCGGGAACGCCTGATCAACGGCCACGGCAACTTCGGCTCCGTTGACAACGACCCGCCCGCTGCGATGCGGTACACCGAATGTCGCCTCACAGCTTTGACGAGCGACTCCATGCTGCGCGACATCGACTCCGAAACAGTTGATTTCGGCGACAACTTCGACGGTTCCCAGCAAGAACCCCTCGTACTCCCGGCACGCATCCCCCAAATTTTGCTCAACGGTTCCTCCGGGATTGCTGTAGGGATGGCCACCAACATTCCGCCACACAATTTAGGCGAAATAATTGACGGTTTAGTAGCACTAATCCACAATCCAGCAATTACTGACCTGGAATTGATGCAGTACATCCCCGGCCCGGACTTTCCCACCGGAGGGCAAATTCTGGGCAGAAGCGGCATTCGCGATGCTTACACCACCGGTCGCGGTTCGATTACAATGCGCGGAGTCGCCGGCATTGAAACCATCGAACATCCCGGTCGCCCCGACAAAGAAGCAATTATTATCACCGAATTGCCTTACCAAACAAACAAGGCAGCGCTAATTGAGAAAATTGCCGAACTTGTCAACGACAAAAGATTAGATGGAATTTCCGACATTCGCGACGAAAGTGATAGAGACGGAATGCGGATCGTGATCGAACTTAAGCGCGATGCCTATCCCCGCGTCGTCCTCAACAACCTCTATAAACAAACACCCCTCCAAGCCAACTTTGGAGCTAATATGTTAGCGCTAGTAAATGGGGAACCCCAACTACTTACGCTCTCCCAATTCCTCAATGTCTTCCTAGATTTCCGCATTGAGACAATTACTCGCCGGACTCAATATGAGCTCCGCAAAGCAGAAGAACGCGACCACCTTCTGCAAGGCTTATTAATTGCCCTAGACAACTTAGATGCAATTATTCACCTAATTCGCGCCGCTGCCGACTCCGCCGCAGCCAAACAAGAATTGATGGATAATTACGGTCTTTCAGAACAGCAATCAGACGCAATTCTGCAAATGCAGTTACGGCGTTTGACAGCATTAGAAGCACAAAAAATTCAGCAAGAACACGAAGAACTGCGAGCTAAAATCGCCGATTTGGAAGATATCTTAGCGCGCCGGGAACGCATCTTAGAAATCGCCGAATTTGAAGCAGTCGAAATCCAAACCAAAATCGCCACTCCTAGACGCAGCGTCATCGAACACGCCGAAGGAGAAATCGATGAAAGAGATTTAATTGCCAACGAACAAGCAATTATTCTGATCACCGAGCAAGGCTACATCAAGCGGATGCCTGTCAGCACTTTCGAGGCCCAAAGTCGCGCTACTCGCGGCAAAGCAGGCGCGAAAATGAAAGAAGACGATGGAGTAGAACATTTCCTTTCCTGCTGCGATCACGATAGCGTTTTGTTCTTCAGCGACAGAGGTGTAGTTTACTCTGTCAAAGCTTATCAAATCCCCGTCTGTTCCCGGACAGCCCGCGGCACTCCAGTGGTGCAACTGCTGCCGATTCCTATAGAAGAAAAAATCACTTCTATGGTGTCAGTCACAGAATTCACCAGCGAAGAATACTTGGTAATGTTGACTCGCGGCGGCTACATCAAGAAAACCGCACTTTCGGCTTTTGGCAACATCCGCACTAATGGATTAATCGCCATTTCTCTAGAAGAAGGCGACCAACTGCGCTGGGTGCGGAGAGCAAAAGTTGGCGACAGCATCATCATCGGCACGCGCCAAGGCATGGCAATTCATTTCCGCACCAATCACGAACAGTTGCGCCCTGTTGGCCGCGCGACGCGGGGTGTAAAATCGATGAAATTGCGATCGGGCGATGAGTTGATCAGCATGGACATATTGCCCAGTTCAATTGTTGCCGAGATTGCTGAATTGGAAACTGAAGATTCGGAATTCGAGGGAGCTAATATTGCTCAGTTAGAAACTGAAGATTCGGAATTTGAAGTAGCAGAAATTACTGACCTAGAAACTGAAGATGCGGAATTGGAAGATGAAGAATTAGAACTGCAATCCGAGGAAATTGAAGGCGAAGAAGCCGAAGGAATTACCAAAAGTAGCAGCGACGTTCCTTCAGTGTTGGTAATCACCACCAACGGCTATGGCAAGCGGGTTCCAGTTTCTCAATTCCGCCTACAAAGACGGGCTGGCAAGGGATTGACTGCTACTAAATTCAAGTCTAAAAAGGCTACAGATTACGTAGCTGCGCTGCGAATTGTCAACGAAGATGACGAGTTGATGATCATTACCAACCGAGGTATTATTATCCGTCAGGCTGTCAGTGCAATTTCCACGCAATCGCGAACTGCAACGGGCGTGCGGGTGCAGCGGTTGGATGAGGATGATTCGATCGTAGCTGTGGCTTTAGTGCCGCCTGCTGGTGAAGAATCGGCCGAAGAATCGGAATCTGAGGAAGTGGCAGAATAGTCATAGGTTAATAGTTTGTAAGGTACGCGCTGCGTACCTTACTGCTGAAGGGTAAAAATGCGATCGTCTATTCCCGGTTTCTGCCTCCAAGACTGGTCAACATTTAATACTAATTATGAAAAAATACCTCTAGGGACACCGCATTGCCGTGTCCTTAATGCGCTCGTTGACAATCGCTCCCATAATTGCTATAGCATAATAGAATCATAAAGTTAATAGCAAAAGTCTGTAAAAATGCCTTATTTAACAGCAGAAAACCACATCAAAGCACTCATCGCTAAATTTGCCCAAGCTAAAATCCTGTGGGTGGATACAGAAATAGCAGACTATAAATCAAACCCCAGATTATCTCTGATTCAGGTGTTAGCTGACTCCACAGATGCGACGGGAGATGCCACTTTTCTACTAGATGTCTTGGATCAACCAGAATTGGCAAAAGATTTCATCAACCAAATCATGGTCAATCCAGATATTGAAAAAGTTTTGCACAACGCCAGCTATGACATCAGATTTCTGGGCAACGACGACGCTCAAAATGTCACTTGCACATTAAAAATGGCGAGAAAGATTCCCACTTACATTCTGCCATTACCTAATCGACAACTCAAAACTTTAATAGAAACACTTTGTGGCATTGCTTATGTAGATAAAACCGAACAAAGCGGGGATTGGGGCAAGCGTCCCCTGACCGAAAAGCAGCTAGAATATGCCAACATGGACGCGGTTTATTTAGCTGGAGTGCATCGCCGCCTGGTAGAAATCCTTGCCCAATGTTACCCCGAACCCGCCACGGAAAACTTGACAGCATTGGGCGAAAAATATCAGGAAATAGAATCTCGGTGGAAGCCGCTAGATTCAGAAATCGCTGAAGTGAAAGAACGCATTAAAGCGGGGATGCTGGCCCAAAAGCTCAAAGACAGTTCTTATTTTGAGCTTTCCAGTTCGATAGCTATGAAAGTAGATTTTCTCACCCTGGCAAGACTGACGCAAACTGAGGGAATTGAGTTAAATTTTCCGGTGACACTGACGAAAGAAATTCAAAAACAGTTAGGCGAACTCATCGCCGATCCATCTTTGGAAGTGGAGGATATTGCTAGTTGGCGCTTGAATTCTAATGTACAGCAGCGGCGAAAATCTACTAAGAAAGTTGCGCCAGAACCGGATAGTGAGGATTTAACTGCATTGGGGGAAAGGTACAAAGAAATTTTGCCTGAATGGAAGTTGCTGGATTCAGAAGTTGAGCATCTGAAAGAGCGCATTAAAAAAGCAATGTTGGTGCAAAATCAGGAAAATACTCCCCATTTTAAGTTATCCAGTTCCTCGATTTTGAAGGTGGATTTTGCTAAATTAGCAAAAATTGCGTTATCTATGGGAGTTGAGTTAGATTTTATGGTGACGCTGACTCAATACATCCAAAAGCGGTTAGGGGAAGCGATTAACAAAATTGATGTGCAAATTGAGTATATTACGAGTTGGCGGATGACGGCTAAGACGGTGGAAGAGGAAGATGATGATGAAATCCCTTTTTAACTACTAAAATATCAGTTTTTCTCTCATTTTTCTGTTTTTTTAGGGGTCTGGGAGCGAGAGAAATAGGTCTAGAAACAATGCCGAATAAGGGGGTTGCAGCCTGTATACCCTGTTGATAAAAGCGATGTTTATTACAAGTTAAATTCATTAACAATTGTACAGATTCACAATATTTATCCCAATAATTGACCCAATGCTCTCCATCTTCCGCCAACGCCAAAGGTACTCCGTCTGCGGTATTTTTTGCTTTGTTCTTTAGGCGGAACTTCCCCGCTTTGGGGCACGGCTGTTTCATTCTCAGAAAAACCAGGATTTTGTAGGGGCAATGCTAAGAGTGCCCGCCCAGGCCCAGACACGATAAATTGGGCATTTCAGCGCTCGCGGCTCTTCACGAGGGTTTGCCCCTACAAGAGTAATGAAACAGCCCTGCCTTCTAGGGGCGGCCTCAGTTATTCAGATTTAAGAGAAGCCATATCAATTACAAAGCGATATTTCACATCGGACTTGAGCAGTCTTTCGTAGGCTTCGTTGACTTTCTGGATCGGGATGACTTCGACATCGGCAGTGATGTTATGCTCACCGCAAAAGTCGAGCATCTCTTGGGTTTCGGCGATGCCGCCGATCATAGAGCCAGAAAGACTGCGGCGACCCATAATCAGACTAAATGCCGCGACATCTAGAGGCTTTTCAGGTGCGCCGACAAGGGTGATGTTGCCGTCGAGGCGAAGTAGGTTGAGATAAGCATTAATGTCGTGCTTGGCGGCGACGGTATCGAGGATAAAATCGAAGCTACCAGCGTGCTTTTGCATCTCGTCAGCATTACGGGAAACAACAACTTCATCGGCACCCAGGCGGAGTGCGTCTTCTTTCTTGTCGGGGGACGTGGTAAAGACAACGACGTGTGCTCCCATTGCATGAGCAAGCTTCACGCCCATGTGCCCCAATCCGCCCAGACCGACCACACCTACTTTCTTACCCTCTGTGACTCCCCAGTGACGGAGTGGCGAATACGTGGTAATGCCTGCACACAGGAGTGGCGCAACTCCAGCCAAATCGAGGTTTGGGGGAACGCGCAGCACGAAGCGTTCATCAACAACAATGCTATCGGAATAGCCACCATAGGTGACTGGAGCAGTCTTGTGCTTGTCTGGGGAGTTGTAGGTGAAGATCACATTTTGGCAAAACTGCTCAAAGCCAGCTTTGCAATTGGGACAGTGACCATCCGAATCGACCATACAGCCGACTCCCGCTAGATCGCCGGACTTGAACTTCGTCACTGCTGAACCAACTTGAGTGACCCGTCCGACGATCTCATGACCGGGAACGATCGGGTAGGTCGTGGACATGAAATCGCTCCACTCGTCACGCACTGAATGTACGTCAGAGTGACAGATGCCGCAGAAGAGGATTTCGATCTGTACGTCGTGTTCGGTTGGATCGCGCCGTGCGATCGTGTCGGAGGCTAGCGGTGATGTTGCACTGGCTGCGGAATAAGCTTTCGTGTTGTACATGAATCAATGCTCCTAGCTGTTTACGTTTGGTATATGGTACTGTTCGTCGCTAATGTCGCCTACCGCCTGCGGGGCGATATGAGTCATCGCCGTTAACGGCAGTGGCGATGGCGATCGTGCTTTTTTGTCGTGCGGTTAAGGTTTGATTAGGTTAGCGACGATTACTGCACCGTTTGTCCACCGTCGATGACCATAGCGTGTCCAACCATGAAGGCAGCCGCGTCCGAACACAGCCAAACAACTGCCGCAGCGATCTCCTCAGGCTTGCCCATCCGTCCGATCGGCTCCTCCGCAATTACCTGCGCTCGCCCTTCGTCCGTGCCACCAGTGAAGCGACCCATCATTGGGGTGTCGATGTAGCCGGGACAGACGGCATTGACGCGGATATTCTGGGCGGCGTAGTCGAGGGCTGCCGCCTTGGTGAGACCAATTACGCCATGTTTCGCGGCAGTGTATGCGGGGCTGCCCTTGATGCCAATGATTCCTGCCCCCGATGAGGTATTGACGATCGCGCCACTACCCTGTTTAAGGATCAGCGGGATCTCGTGCTTCATACACAGGAAAACGCCGCGCAGGTTGATGTCGATGATCCGGTTCCACTCTTCTTCCTCGTACTCTGCGGTCGGAGCCGGATTCCTCGGCTCGATGCCCGCGTTGTTGAAGGCGAAGTCCAGCCGCCCGAAAGCCTCAACGGTCTTGTCCAGAGCCGCTTTCACGTCCTCGGCTTGCGTCACGTCGCACTTAACGGCGATCGCCTGTCGGCCCTGGTCTTCGATCAGGCGTACCGTTTCTTGATTGCCCTGTTCTGAAATGTCAGCAGCTACGACCTTAGCGCCTTCACGGGCAAACGCCAGTGCCGCCTCGCGACCAATGCCGCTTGCTGCTCCGGTGACAAAAGCCACCTTATCTGTGAAGTTTCCATTCAAATTGGATACCATATTTTCTCCTGTATTAAAACGACAGTTTCTCGCTTACCGACTGAGGTGCTGATTGAAAAATGACTGAAGCTTGTCCCACGGGATAAGGTTCACCCGATCGTACAAATCGACATGGCCAGCCTTCGCAACGATGTAGAGTTCCTTTGGTTCGGCTGCGCGTTTGTAAGCATCTTCACTGAACTCCCTAGAGTGTGCATCTACGCCCGTGATGAACAGCATGGGACGGGGCGAAATCGTCTCAATGTCATTGAACGGGTAGAAGTTCAGGAATTTGACGTTGCTGGTCAGTGTCGGATGGGTTGTAAGTTTCGGCGACGAACCTTTGGGGGTGTATTCGCCCCTGGGAGTGCGGTAGAAGTCATAAAACTCACGCTCAATAGGGGTGGAGTTCTCATTCAGTTCATGCACGGTTCCGCTTGTGTATTTGGTCTCGCCGCCCGTGAACTCCATATAGCGTTGCTCAGCCGCCTCTGCGATCGCTTGCTTCCTCTGTTCGAGGGTCGCAGAATGCCTCAGCCCGTTACGGCTAGCCGCACCCATGTCATACATACTGACCGTCGCAATGGCCTTCAGGCGCGGGTCGATCTTGGCGGCGCTGATGACGAAGCTGCCACTGCCGCAAATCCCGAGAACGCCAATCCGATTCCTATCAACGAATGACTGGGTGCCCAAAAAATCGACCGCAGCACTGAAATCTTCGGCATAAATATCCGGCGAAACAACGTTGCGGGGCTGCCCCTCACTCTCACCCCAGAAGGACAAATCGAGGGACAACGTGACGAATCCCTGCTCAGCCAGCTTTTGGGCATACAGATTTGAGCTCTGTTCTTTCACTGCGCCCATTGGGTGCCCGACTATGATTGCGGGATTCTTCGCGTTCCGATCCAAGTTTTTGGGAATGAAGAGATTCCCGACAACTTGCATATTGTATTGGTTTTTGAACGTAACTCTTTGCATGGTCACTTTGTCACTCTGATAGAAGTTGTTCGCCCCCTCGACTACAGCGGACTGCTGCGCGAGTGCTTGGGGGCTATTACGCGAGACCTGTGTTTTGTCGAGTGCAAATGCCGCCGCTGTGCAGATTGCACTCATCAAGAGGGTTGGTATTAAAATGCGGTATTTCATTCAGTTCTCGATAAGTGTGGGTTTATCTAGCAGGTTCGCTTCGGTTCGATAGTCGTCGCAAGCCGTTTCATTTCCGTACCCTCTTTATTGCGATCGCAGCTCGATCGTCACTTCTACAGAACCAGGCACATTCAATGTCTCGATGTCACCGTCAATTTTTCCGAGAATAACCAGTCCGTTTGAGTATCCAAAATCGTTGTAATACATGGCCAAATTCCCCCAGGGAGCGTAATAAGCAATATCTCCAACCGCAGGATCACTGTCTGGAGGGGCATCTTGTGTAGATAATCGTCTTGGCAAATTACTAATTTTTTCGGTGTTCGCGTGGTCTTCCAGCGTCAGCGTTAATGGCAGCAGGGAAATAAAATCCTGAGTGGTTTTGCTGTCAATCAACGTAGCTGTAATGACTTTGTTTCCGACCTTGATGTTTATCTTCATCCTGTTTGGCTGCTCGGTTGATAGTTCAGTTGGCATTTCTGACGGGGCGCTGCTAGGCATCCTGTTATCGGCACGGCAGGCTGAGGAACTCAGGGACATTGCTAAAGCGAGAACCAAAATCAGCATTCGCTTCTGACCGTTTTTTCCTTTAGTGGGAAACCCTCTCAAAAGCATCAGGATCTCCCTTCATACTGCTCGTCGCTGACCTGTTCCATCCAGTCCACAGGGCTACCGTTGAGCGCCTCGTGAATGGCAGTATGAGTCATGGCTGTAGTGGCTGTAGCTCCGTGCCAGTGTTTCACACCGGGTGGAATCCAGACGACATCACCAGGTCTAATTTCCTGAGTTTGACCGCCCCACTGCTGAACCCAGCCAATTCCAGCCGTCACAATGAGGGTTTGCCCCAAAGGATGAGTGTGCCATGCGGTGCGGGCACCAGGCTCAAAGGTGACACTTGCGCCAGATGCGCGTGACGGCTCGTGCACCGGAAAAAGAGGGTTGATGCGTACAGAACCCGTGAAA
The DNA here is from genome assembly GCF_036704575.1 of Microcoleus sp. K5-D4. Lineage (NCBI taxonomy): Bacteria > Bacillati > Cyanobacteriota > Cyanophyceae > Oscillatoriales > Microcoleaceae > Microcoleus > Microcoleus sp. K5-D4. The sequence continues at coordinate 19,779 of NZ_JAUBSD010000089.1, read as the reverse complement.
TATTCGGCAGATCCTTCAGTGGAAAGCTGCGAACCGTTCCGCGTGATTTCTACGGTCTGTGGGCGATCGCTAGATGAGACTTGTGTACGACCTGCCTGTGCAAACCCCAAAGCCAATAAGGAAAATGTCATGACAGGTATCGTGAGCCGTTTCATTTTCGTTCCTCCATGTTTGTGCTTAGTCATGCAAAGCTTGACCACAGCGACCAATGCCTGCCGTGGATTTGATGATGCTTCTCGTGCGATCGTGAGAAAGCTTGACCAAACAAATTTGAGTTTTCTCTTGAAGAGAAATCCAGACGCTTACAATTCGCCGGAATCGTTTTTCATTGCTTTAGCCTCATTCTAAGAATCCTCAAGGGCAAGCAATAGAACGATCGTCTAAGATTGTTGTACAATCCTGCAAACTTAGAAATTAACGCTGCCAAAACGAGTGAAAAGTCCGCTATGGAGTTAATGAACGACCAGCAGGCAAAGCGCGAGGCAGATAGAGCGCAAGCCCACAGAGACGAACTGACCGAGCGGATTGCACGGGCGATTCGTCATGATGGGACGATCGAGCCGCTCAAAGGATTGCACTTCTACCGCACCTCCTTTCCTTCGGAATGCGTTCATAGTGTCTCGATTCCTTCCTTTTGTGTCATTGCTCAGGGCAGCAAAGAAGTGCTGCTAGGCAGCGATCGCTACCAGTACGATCCGATGCACTATCTATTGGGGACGGTCGAACTACCGATTGCCAGCCGAATTCTAGAAGCAACCCAGGAAAAACCGTACCTGGGGCTTCGTCTGGATCTCGACCCCACCCTGGTTGGCTCAGTCATGGTTGAGGCAGGCTATCCCTCAGCTCAAAGCGAGGCTAGTGTCAAAGCGATCGATGTCAGTCCACTGGATACCAATCTGCTAGACGCTACGGTGCGATTCGTCAGGTTGCTCGATTCCCCGGTGGAAGCTCATGTGCTTGCACCCCTGGTTAAGCGAGAAATCATTTACCGACTGCTGATGGGAGCGCAAGGCGATCGGCTGCGTCAAATTGCTGTTCTGGGTGGCTCTACCCACCAAATTGCTAGAGCAGTCGATCGACTTCGTAAAGACTTTAACCAGCCGCTTCGGATTGAAAGCATCGCACGAGAGCTGGGAATGAGTGTATCGAGCTTCCACCATCACTTCAAGTCTGTCACTGCCATGAGTCCCTTGCAGTTCCAGAAGCAACTGCGGCTCCAGGAAGCTCGCCGTCTGATGCTGGGGCAAAACCTTGACGCTACCAGTGCTGCCTACCGTGTGGGTTATGACGATTCCTCGCACTTCAACCGAGAGTACAAGCGACTCTTTGGTATACCACCGATGCGCGATATGGAGCGGCTGCGAGAAGCTGCTAGGCAGATTGCGAGTTCAAAATGATCTCCTCAAGATGCCCTAATCAGGCCAGAAATCGCTAAAACGCAGTTATACTTCCCGCTATCATATAAATAGAAAATCATCTTGCGATCGCTCTGTTAATAATTTCCACAAACTGATGCTGTAAAGCAGTCTACTCTCAGCAAACTCTCCGGCGTGGACTCGATCGCGCTTTAAATAAAAATATGTAACCAAGGTGGGCAAAAGCCCACCCTAATTCCTACTTCCCTACCGTGAAATACTCATTCTTAGCATACACGCTAATAATGCAGTCGCCGACTTCAAAAAACATCCCCTCTTGCTCATCTTTAGAAAATTGCAAGTTGCCGTATTTAGAATTAATTTCCTCAGCAGTCGCCGCTTTTGCCTCCATTTCATCCGGTATAAGTCCGGTAGAACCGATATAGAAAACCAGCGGTGAAACTTTTTCCCTGTAAACTTTTTCAGCATAAGCTTCCAGTCGCTCATTCGCATTAGCTAAAGCAGCGACAAACTCTTCTCGCTTGACATCTTCTCCCTGCCATTTCGCTTGCAAAAGGCGCAGCAAACTATCTGCACCAACTTTTGATAAAATAGCGGTGACAGTGCCGTTATCCTCCAACCCCAGAAACTCATCGAAAATCAGTTTCATCAAGTCGTCAACTTTGGTGATTTTTGTTCGGGATGACAGCGTTTTGTGTGCGAAGACAACAGGCTCATCTAACGTGATGTCAAATGTCGGTTTTGCTAGCTTTTCGCCCGTGTTTTTGTGGTAAACTTCATAAAGGCGATCGAGAAATTTGTTGGCAGAGTGCAATTTGCCGAAGTTGAGGATGTTCTTGCTGCCGATGTCGATTTTGTAGCTGACTCGCGAATCTACTGAACCGTTGGCGATCGCACTTTTTAATTCCGTGTATTCTGTCGTCGTCGGAAAGTTGATGTAAAGGTTTTTTGACAGATAATGCTGTTTCAATTCTTCCAATTGTTCCGCAGTGTAAGCCTCAGATTCCTCCTTCAAATGAGCCGAGAGAATGCTGGAGAGAATTTTGATTTCTGCGAGTTCCTCAAACACTCCGTCAAGGCTGCCGTAACGCCCGTCAAAAGGCACCAGGGGCAAAGTCTCTAACTTAATATCGTACTCTGAACGGAAGTCAAATTCTTGCACGGGCGAACCGTCTTTTTCAATGACACCGCATTTGTTGAGCAAATCAAACACTGGTTTGCTGCTGATTTTGGTTCGCAGCGACTTAATATTAACTTCGCCGTCGCTGACAATGGTATAATTGTTGAAAGTATTGAGGTCGGTAACTAGAATTCCCGCCACTTCTGCGATTAAAGTTTCATCCTCAACTTTTACCAGCTTAGCTTTTCTGGTAATCAGCATATTGATGGTAGCGGTATTTTGATTGATGGCAAATGAACCCATTTGCACGTATTCCCCACCATCTAAGAATTCAGTTTTCAGCCAAGGCTTGACAAGGTTGCCGTTTTCGTCTCGCTTTCCCTCAATTCGCTTCAAACCTTTTCGCTGATAATTTTCTTGCAAGTGTTTCAAGTTAATGATGATGCTGTTGCTGTTTTCCTCCAATATCTTGATTAACTCCAGTAGGGAAATTTTCTCGCTGACTTTTACCCGATCGCCAATTTCATGATTTTTCAACACTTCAGGCGCAAAAACAGCCTGTTCCAAATCTTCCGTAAACTCGGCTATTTGGGCATTTGTCAAAGCTTTCGCGTGTTTTTCCGTCAAAGTAGCGTCGAAGGTGCTCGCCAGCGCATACTTAGCCGTATTTAAATTGCCGTCAGCCAGGTTAGCTTTCGCAAAAGCAAACACCGACTCATCAGTTTGAGCAGCGGGAACATCTAGTTTGTCATACTCATCTTTGGCGACTTTCTGATATTTGTAAAACAGTCCCCGATCCTCTGCTTTCAGGCCGCAGATTTTCAGCGTGCTCGATGAACCGTTGATTTTCTGGCCGCTTTTGGAAACAAAAACTTGATAATCGTATTCCTTAATTAACGGTTCTTCCAGCGGAGGTGCCACCGAACTGCCTAACAGTTTTGTGCTGTCGTAAAGAGCATCATAAACCATTTTGACTTCGCCAGCGCGGATGCAATTTCCCGATAATGTGTTGGCGATTTTGGAGAGCAGTTTGAAGTCAGCAGAGGCATAGGATATCGTGTTGGCAAACACATCCATGTCTTTGAGTTCTTCGCAAATTTCCCCTAATTTTGCAGCTTCCGAATTGGCACTGGGGTCATTTGCATAGCCGTCTGTGTGCAAATTGATCGCTGTCATTTCTCCGGCTTTAACCAGAGATTTAGCGAGTTGCATCGACTGCGATATGCAGGTACAGCCAGCGGTGTGGATTTTTTGAATTTCTTTGATGTATTGAGAGTCAAACTTCAGCACTTCTTGAATGGGAATTCGCTGGAAGTGACAAATTACGTCCCCCTTGCTAGCATAGGAAATCAGGCTGACAATTAGCTGGTAATTGTTGTATTCGTCTAAGGTCAAAAGCTTGATTAGGGTTTCTTTCAGCGGTTCTAAGTCATAATACATTGAGCCGGAACGGTCGATGATGATGATGCTGTGAGCGACGGATTTTTCAGGGATATCGCCTGGTGTTCTTTCTAAATTAATGCGATCGACTAGATAGAATGCCTTTGCATTTCCGGCAAAATTGTAGAGGGTAAATTTGGTGCGAGTATTGGAGGCTGCTTGGCTGCTGGAACTTTTGACTTGAGACGATTGTTTTGCTTGCCGTGCCATAGTTGTCACCTATGTTGATTTATTCCTCAACTTTATCATGACACGCGCTTCTGTGGATGTCAAGGGCTGTCGAGAAAATTATCTGCGAGGTTGAATAACCATTAATATTTAGCGCTGCGCTGCAAGGGAAAACTGCGGCGGTAGGGTAAATGTGGGCTTTTTTGGCAAAAGTAGTGGATGTGCGTAAATATTTAGTAAATATTTAGTCAATCATGCTTTATTTAGAAAATCCGCTGCTCAAACTTTATCTAAATCTGATCGGATGGGTAGCGTTCGGATTTATTCTCGGCCGCCTGCTACCGAGAAGCTATTCTACATATTTAGCCAAGTTTCTTTTCTTCTTGGGCACGCCCTTGAGCATTGTTGCTTTTATCCGCCGCGCCAATTTGTCGGGTGCTATTTTGATTGCGCCGCTGATAGCTTGGGCGGCAATTCTAGCAGGTGGAGGACTCGCTTGGATTTTGATAAATTTCGGTGTCGGCGAGGAACGTTTCAAGACTCTTAATCCGATCGCCCAAAATAGCCCGCAACACAACACCGCTTGGAGTTTGCCCACTCAAGGCAGCTTCTTATTGGCAACGATGGTTGGTAATACGGGTTTTTTAGGCATTCCCGTCAGCTTGTCCTTATTAGGCGCGGAACACTTTGCCTGGGCGTTGTTTTACGACTTGCTAGGCACTACCGTGGGAATGAATATACTGGGAGTTGCTATTGCTTCTCACTGCGGTAAAAGCGATCGCAGTCAGAGTTGGTTAAGCCCGCTGCGGGCAATTTTTCAGAATCCGGCACTGTGGGCTTTTGGTGTAGGATTTGTCTCGCGCAGCTTGCCGCTGTCGGCACCTATCGAAGAATTGTTAACAACAGGCGCTTGGATTGTAATTACTTTAGCTTTAATTACGATCGGGATGCAGTTGAGCAAGTTAAATTCCTTGCACAACATCAAACAAGTTGTGGCTTGTCTGGCGATTAAAATGCTGTTAATTCCCTTGGTAATTGGCACGGGATTAACGTTTTTTGGAATCGCGGGCGCGCCGCGACTTGTGCTGGTGCTGCAAATGGGGATGCCTCCTGCTTTTGGTACTACATTGTTGGCCGAAGCTTTCAATCTCGATCGCGAATTAGCCGTAACTGCGATCGGCATCGGCTGCGTTAGTTTATTATTCACTATTCCAATATGGATGAGGCTATTTAATTTTTAATAAAAATAGGAATTGCTCAGTTTTTAAACTACCTTACTTCAGTGATCCCCATCACAAACATGGAGCGATATATGTCATCTTGATTTAAAATAACAATCACGGGACTTAAAAACTGTATGGGCTTCTGCTAATGTGGAAATAGCCCGCTGAGGACGGGAAGAATAAAAGTATGACAAGTATAAATTTTAGATTGACAGGTTATCAAATTCTCGATCGCATTTACTCGGGAACTCGCACCCGGGTTTATCGAGCTTTCCGGACTGGCGACAAACAGCCCGTCGCCATCAAAGTCTTGCGGAACCAGTATCCCAGCTTCAGCGAACTGGTGCAATTTCGCAATCAGTACACGATCGCCAAAAACCTCCACTTGCCCGGAATCATCGAAACCTACAGCTTGGAAACCTACCAAAACAGCTATGCGTTGGTAATGGAAGACTTTGGGGGAATTTCTCTGAAGGAATGGAGGCAACAACGAGAAACGGGGCCGACTCTGATCGAGTTTTTGCAAGTGGCGATCGACCTGAGCAATATATTAGATATACTCTACCGCCACCGGATAATTCACAAAGACATTAAACCCGCCAATATTTTAATTCATCCCCCAACAAAACAAGTTAAACTTATTGATTTTAGCATAGCATCTTTGCTACCAAGGGAAACTCAAACCTTGATCAATCCTAACCTGCTGGAAGGAACACTCGGCTATTTGTCTCCCGAACAAACAGGAAGGATGAATCGCGGCATAGACTACCGGAGTGACTTTTACTCTTTGGGCGTGACTTTTTACGAATTGCTGGCGGGACGATTGCCGTTTCAATCCAACGATGTGATGGAATTAGTACACTGTCATATTGCGAAGCAACCACCATCACTGCATCAAATCAATCCTGAAATCCCGCCCCTACTCTCGGAGATTGTCAGCAAATTAATGGGGAAAAATGCCGAAGACCGCTATCAGAGTGCGTTTGGGCTGAAATTCGATTTAGAATGTTGTTTGGAGCAACTTGAAGAAAACGGTAGGATAAAGAGTTTTGCGATCGCGCAGAGGGATGTTGGCGATCGATTCATTATACCAGAAAAACTCTATGGTCGCGAAACTGAAGTAAAAACCCTACTCGAAGCCTTTGATCGCGTCAGTAGTGGCACAACTGAAATGATGCTAGTAGCTGGTTTTTCGGGGATTGGAAAAACTGCAATTGTGAATGAAGTTCACAAACCAATTGTCCGCCAGCGCGGCTATTTTATCAAAGGTAAATTTGACCAATTTAACCACAACATTCCTTTCTCAGCTTTTGTGCAAGCATTTCGAGACTTAATGGGACAATTGTTGAGCGAAAGTGACGAAAGGTTGGAAAATTGGCAAACTCAAATATTCCAAGCACTGGGGGATAACGGTCAAGTCATTATTGAAGTAATTCCCGAACTCGAAAGAATTATTGGCAAACAACCACCCGCACTGGAATTATCAGGAACTGCGGCACAAAATCGGTTTAATTTGCTTTTTCAAAACTTTATTAAGGTGTTCACAAAACCAGAACATCCCTTGGTGATGTTTTTGGATGATTTACAGTGGGCAGATTCCGCCTCGCTGCGGTTAATGCAACTGCTGGTTACCGAGTCGGAAACCGGCTATTTATTAGTAATTGGTGCCTACCGAGATAATGAAGTATTGGCAGCACATCCGTTGATGCTGACATTGGATGCAGTGGTCAAAGGTGGGGCAACGGTGAATACTATTACCCTGGAACCGTTGAGTTCAAAAAGTCTAAATCATTTGGTTGCTGATACGCTCAATTGCGATCCATCTTGGGCAATACCGTTGGCGGAGTTGGTGGCACAAAAAACCCAGGGAAATCCCTTTTTTGCAACCCAGTTTCTCAAAGCACTGCATCAGGATGGGCTGATTGAGTTTGACCGGCTTGCTGGTTACTGGCAGTGCGATATTGTTCGAGTTCGGGAAGCAGCGCTGACGGATGATGTGGTGGAGTTTATGGCGTTGCAGTTGCAAAAATTGTCGCCCGCGACTCAGAATGTGTTGAAGTTGGCTGCTTGTGTTGGGAATCACTTTGATTTGGGGACTTTGGCCGTTGTTTCCGAGCAATTGGAAACGGAAACGGCGGCGGATTTGTGGAAGGCTTTGCAAGAGGGGTTAATCCTGCCTGAAAGTGAAATTTATAAGTTTTATATGGGGCGAGAAAGACGGGAGGAAACCGAAAATTCGGAGGTGGTGAATTACAAGTTTTTGCACGATCGCGTTCAGCAAGCTGCCTATTCTTTAATTCCCGAACAAGAGCGCTCGCGTTCTCACTATCAGATTGGACAATTGCTGATCCAGCAAATTTCACCCGCAGCTATAGAAGAGCAAATTTTTTCAGTCGTCAATCAGTTAAATTATGGTATTGCGCTGATTGAAGACCAAACAGAACGCTCCGATCTGGCACAACTCAACCTCACGGCTTGCCGCAAAGCCAGAGCCGCTACTGCTTATCAAGCTGCTCGCGAGTATGCTGCGATCGGGCTAAATTTGCTTGGAGAGAGCGCTTGGCAACGACAGTACGAGATGACCTTAAAATTGCACGACATAGCCGCCGAAGTCGCTTCACTCTGTGGCGAATTTGACCAGATGGATCGGTGGATTGACACTGTGATTCATCATACCAGAACTCCCCTTGAGCGAGTGAGCGTTTACATCGTCAAAATTCAGGCATTATCGTCCCAGAACAAGTTTTTAGAAGGAATTGCTATCGGTTTGTTGAGTCTCAAAGAATTAGGAGTAGAATTGCCCGATAGCCCTACATCAGAAGATATTCAGCAAGCAGTGCAGGAAATTAATAGCTCGATCGGCGATCGACCTATTGAAGAGTTATTCGATCTGCCAGCGATGGTGGATGCCCAAAAACTGGCCACGATGCAAGTGGCGGCAAGTATTGCGACAGCTTGTTATCTGGCTGGTTCGCCTTTGTTTGCGCTGGTGACTGCCTTACAGGTAAATTTATCTATCCAATATGGCAACAGTCGTACTTCAGCTTATAGCTATAGCTGCTATGGAATGTTTCTCAACAATTTTCTACAAGAGGTGACGGTAGCCGATCAATTTTGCCGATTAGCTTATCGTCTTGGCAGTAGCCCGGAGGCCAAAAATATTCGCTCTGCAACTTTTGCTGCGATCGGATTCTGTTTGTACCATCGCAAATCGCATTTGCGGGAAACCCTCCCCATTTTTCAGGCAGGCTATCAAGTCGCATTAGAAACAGGAAATTTAGAGTTTGTCGGGTTGAATGGGCATGGATTTTGTCTGCATTCCTACTGGTGCGGTCAACCTTTGGCAGAACTCGATCCCCAAATTCGGGCATACCGTCAGCAATTACTCGACCTCAACCAACTAACGACGGCAAATTATTGTTCGATTTATTGGGAAACAACGCTGTTTTTATTAGGTAATCCAAACAATTTTGAGATTTCCTTTGAAGAGGAAGGCTATGAGGAGAAGCTGCTTTCTCAGTCGCTTGCCTCTAACGATTTGTACCGACTCTGCAGCTTCTATCTGTACAGGGCGACCTTGAGATTCCTGCTGGAAGACATTGCTCGGGCCTCCGTAGATGTCGATCGAGCAAGACAGTATATAGCGGGAAGCGCAGGAATTACTTCCGAAGCGGGTTTATATTTCTATGACTCACTCATAGCCCTTGCCACTCCTGAGTCTGAGACTCAGTTAGAAACGCAGCGGCAACGAGTTCAGGAAAATCAAATGAAGTTGCAGCATTGGGCAGAACACGCCCCCATGAATTATTTGCATAAGTGGCAGTTGGTAGAAGCAGAGAAATACCGAGTTGCCAGACAGAGGGCAGAAGCTATTGAAATGTACGATCGCGCCATTTCTGGAGCGCAAGAAAACGAATACATCCAAGAAGAAGCTCTCGCTAACGAACTAGCAGCTAAATTCTACCTCGACTGGGGCAAAGAAAAAGTGGCACAAGCTTATATGCAAGAAGCCTACTACTGTTATGCTCGCTGGGGTGCGAAAGTCAAAATCGATGACTTAGAAAAACGCTATCCCCAACTTCTTGCTCCCATATTGCAGGCAATAGAAAATCGTTTTGTAATCCGCGAAACCCGCCTCCACCCAATCAATAAGTCGTCAATTTTACCTCAAAGATTTCAAACAATTATATCGAGCAGCAACAGTATTTACGAAACCCTCGATTTCGCGGCTATTCTCAAAGCCTCCCAAACTCTCTCAAGTGAAATTAAATTAGAAAAATTGCTGGCTGGACTAATGTCTGTGGTGATGGAAAATGCCGGGGCAAAAAAAGCAGTTCTGCTGTTGCTTAAGGATGGGAACCTCGCGATCGAAGCTGTAGCCTCCTTCAATCAAGATGTCATCTCAATATCTGTACCACTGTCAGCCCGCGACGAGTTTCCCTCTGCTGTGGTCAACTATGTTAAGCGGACTTGGAAAACTGTGGTTTTCGATAATGCAGCAGTACAAAACGATTTTATTGCCGATCAGTATTTGATGGAGAAAAAGCCCAAAAGTGTGCTGTGTGCGCCAATTTTAAATCAGGGTAAATTAATCGGGTTGCTATATCTAGAAAATAACTTGACAATTGGTGCATTTACAGAAGATCGCACTGAAATCATCCAACTTTTGTGCGCCCAAGCGGCTATCTCTATAGAAAATGCTCGATTGTACCAGCAATCTCAAGCTTATGCAGAAGAATTAGAGCGATCGCTCCTAGATTTGCAGCAAGCACAGTTACAGATCGTGCAAAGCGAAAAAATGTCCGCCTTGGGCAATCTAGTCACAGGAATAGCCCACGAAATCAATAATCCTGTCGGCTTTATTAGCGGCAATATTGAGGAAGCAACCACCACGCTAAAAGATGTGATTTCCCACTTAAAATTATATCAAGAAAAACTGCCAAATCCAGGCGAGGAAATCGAAGAAGATGCGGAGGATATTGATTTAGAGTATGCCTTAGAAGATTTGCCAAAGATGCTTTTGTCGATGAAAGTGGGGTGCGATCGCATTCGCGGCATTAGCACCAGCCTCCGCACCTTCTCCAGAGCCGATAAAGACTACAAAGTTCCCTTTAATATCCATGAGGGCATTGACAGCACCATCTTGATTTTGAAACACCGGCTCAAAGCCAACGAACACCATCCCGCGATCGAAGTCGTCACAGACTACGGCAATCTCCCGCCAATCGAATGCTTTCCCGGTCAACTGAACCAAGTCTTTATGAACCTGCTTGCTAACGCGATCGATGCCCTAGAAGAATCAAACCAAGGACGCAGTTTCCAGGCTCTTAAAACAAATCCATACTGTATCACAGTTCGTACCAGTCAGTCGGATGATCGGCACATCAAAATTCAGATTGCCGATAACGGTGCGGGCATGACAGAAGCCGTGAAAAAACGGATTTTTGACCATTTGTTCACAACGAAGGCAGTAGGAAAAGGCACCGGGTTAGGATTGGCGATCGCCCGCCAGATTGTAGTCGAAACCCACGGCGGAACCATTAATGTGAATTCAACTTTGGGGGGAGGGAGTGAATTTGAGATAGTGTTACCTATTCGCAAATAAAAGTTGACTGTTGACTGTTGACGGTTGACTGTAGAAGGAGGGGTCAAAAAAATGAAAATTGCGCGAATTATTTGTTGGCATCGGGATTCGACTTTACGCCCGACTTTTGAAGCAAGGATTTGATATCATTCCGGCCTGACTGCCGGAATTGATATGACAGAGGACTATCATGATTTGGAACACGGGCTTACAGTTCCATTCTTGTTTCAAAGTGGTATCAGAAGTAAAAAAATGAGGAGGAGGAAGAATGAAAAAGGTTATTCATTTTTCATTCTTGCTGATTTCGTTTGTCGAGTTTGAGTTCTTTGAGTGCGATCGACTAATTTCTATTTGAAAAAATCCCGAATAACTCAATTAGATTGCCGATCGGGCATTATACCAGCCCCGATCGCAACTGCGGACACGGGCAAAACTTTCAGCGCCCCTGCGCCAGATTGCCAAAATCTCAATTATGCTAACCTAGGCAAGCAGCAATCCCTTGTCACGAAGGCGATTAACATAATTTCAAACAATTTATTTTATTGAGGACCGGTGTATCCCGTATGGCAAACCTGATCGGCACAGACAGCAACGACTTTATTCTAGGAACTCCGCTGGGCGATCGAATTCGCGCCTTAGATGGCGATGACACGCCCCTGGGTGCGGGAGGAGATGACACCCTAGAGGGTGACGGCGGCAACGACCAGCTTCTTGGAGCTGACGGAGCAGATTCGTTGCTTGGCGCTGAAGGAAATGACGAACTCATTGGCAACCAAGGTCGCGATTTTGCTTCCGGCGGGAACGGCGACGACTCGATTCGCGGCGGTTTGGGCAACGACCTCCTCGAAGGCAACGACGGGATAGACAGCGTGGTGGGAGATGCAGGGGACGACTTAGTTAGTGGCAACGCAGACTTTGATGTGATTGCCGGCGGTACTGGCAACGACACCCTCACAGGGAATGACGGCGACGATTCCGTGTTCGGCAATGCTGATGATGACTTTCTCTACGGGAATGCGGGGAACGATTCTCTCAACGGCGGTAGCGGCAGGGATCAACTGTTGGGCGGTGAGGGCAACGATTACTTAAGTGCCAGCGACGGTGACGACACTTTGTACGGCAATGCCGCCAACGATTCGCTCTTCGGAGATGCTGGTAATGACCAGATATTCGGTGGCAAGGCTGACGATACAGTTTTTGGCGGCACCGGTTCCGATACCCTTCGCGGCGATGAAGCCGACGACTCGGTACTGGGAGATGAAGGTAATGACTTCTTGTTTGGCGGCAAAGGTAATGATGGTATCGACGGCGGTTTAGGCGATGACTCCTTGGCAGGAGGTATCGGCGACGATACCATTTTGGGCAGTTTCGGCAATGACAATTTATTTGGAGCAGAGGGTAATGATTCTTTGATCGGAGGTGAGGGTTCAGATACTCTGACTGGTGGCAGCGGCAGCGATGTTTTTGGATTGGGAGCCGGGCCTGGTAGTCTGGCTTTAATTACTGATTACAATGACACAGAGGATTTCTTTGGACTGCCGAGCAATTTATCTTTCGCTCAACTGCAAGTTCGGCAAGGTAACGGTGCCAATGTCAGGGATACAGTAATTACGACGCTCGACGGCAAGCTTTTAGCAATTTTGATCGACACTCCGGCGGCGCTGATCGAGGCGAATGATTTTATCGCTGTGACTGGGACGGTTACTACCAGGCCAACCACCATTACCACTACAACTACAACTACAGTTACAAGCACAAATACAGATCCAACTCAACCTGCAACTGCAACTACAGAGTCAAGTTCAACTACAGATTCAATTCCAACTCCGCCTCCTACTCCAACTCCGCCTCCTACTCCAACTCCGCCTCCTACTCCAACTCCGCCTCCTACTCCAACTTCGCCTCCTACTCCAACTTCGCCTCCTACTCCAACTTCGCCT
>NZ_JAUBSD010000089.1:0-6828 GCF_036704575.1 Microcoleus sp. K5-D4 | reverse complement strand
CGCCTCCTACTCCAACTCCGCCTCCTACTCCAACTTCGCCTCCTACTCCAACTTCGCCTCCTACTCCAACTTCGCCTCCGACGCCGACTCCGAGGATTCCGATTCCACCGACAGTTAGCGTGCCTGATGCTGATTCGCCCCTGCTGTCAATTAGTTCGATCCCCCCGGCGCGGACTCCCGGACTATGGCCAATGCCCGGCCCGACGCCGTTCCCGACGCCGGTGCCGAACCCGATACCTTTTCCTACACCTTTTCCTACACCTTAGGGGCTTTAGGTGCGATCGCGCCGCTCAGTGATGAGTTATGAGTTAATGTAAAACTCACTAAACTCATCACTCATAACTATTTAACGTCCTGGGGAGTTTCGGCCGAGTCTTCTGGCGACTCGGCCGGAGAATCTTCTAGAGGAGATAATTGTTGGGTGTACCCCAAGAGCGATCGAAGTTTCATGCGGTGGATGTAAGGCCAGCCGCCATTGGCTTCAATATTCCTGAGCAGTTTGTAAAGTGCTTGGCGGTTGTCGGGAAAAGACGCTTGAAACAAACCGTCCCGAATTTCCCGGTGCGAAGCTTCCAGCCTCCGCAGCAGGGCCAAAAGCAGCAGACTGTCTCCCTGACAACTTTCGGCTAAAGTCCGAATCGCCTCTGTCAGCGATTGCATTTGAGACTGCAACTTTTCTGACTCTAAATCTTTGCCGTTGTCCATACCGCTGCTTCCTTTGAAATCTACAAGGCCTTTGTCCCCAGCCTTTTGGTCAACCGACTAATCGAGCTAGTCGCGATCGCCATTCGGGGTCATAAGCAAAGTAACTTAAGTAGGTTGACTTAAGCAATATTAATTTGCAGTCCAAGTCAGGAAAAGAGCACAACCCGTCGTACCATGTGTATTGGGCTGCGATCGGAACATGATTGAGAAATCATAAGTTCATGCTTATTTTCACGGCGCACTAGCTTGATTTTCTGAGTCAATGCCGGTGTCGGTGAAGCGAGCGATCTGGATCTAAATGCTGCCCTAAGCGCTGGCCTAGCCTGCCGGCGGGCAATTATATTTTGCTCGAAGTAGGGCTTTTTCTTAATATAATCCGATGTTGGATATTGAGGTTTGCAATGAAATATCGTGCTTTAATTGTTGCACTTTTAGCATTTTGCATGAGTGCGCTGGTTGCTTGTTCTTCTGCTTCTGACACGACGGTGGCGACTACTGAGTTGCTCACCTACGACGAGATTAGAGGTACTGGCTTGGCTAATAACTGCCCTAGCTTGGCAGAAACTTCTCGGGGATCGATCCCCATCGAAGCAGGCGCCACCTATAAACTGACTGGTTTGTGTTTGCAGCCCACAACTTATTTTGTGAAGGAAGAACCAGCAAACAAACGCCAAGAAGCGGAATTTGTGCCTGGTAAATTGCTGACACGGTTCACGTCGAGCATTGACCAAGTTCAAGGTACGCTTAAGGTCGGTAATGACGGAACTCTGACTTTCACAGAAGAAGACGGCTTGGATTTTCAAGCTATTACGATTCAATTACCGGGCGGAGAGCAAGTACCTTTCTTGTTTACCATTAAAGAACTGGTAGCTAGTTCCGAACCCGGAGTAGTTGCTATCAATACTTCCACCGATTTGAGAGGGGAGTTTAACGTTCCTTCTTACCGCAGCGCAGGCTTTTTAGACCCTAAAGGTCGCGGGGTATCGACTGGCTACGACAATGCTGTAGCGCTTCCGGCTACTGACAATTCCAAACTGCAACGGTCTAATGTTAAGCTGGCTGACACTCGCACCAAGGCGGGCAGAATTTCTCTCCAAGTTGCTAAAGTTAACAGCGCCACTGGCGAAGTTGGCGGGATTTTTGAGAGCACGCAGCCTTCTGATACTGATTTGGGAGCTAGACCGGCTCTGGACGTGAAAATTCGGGGTTTGTTTTACGCTCGGATTGAGCCTTCTGTATCGTAAAATTGGCTTTCTGGATCGATCGAACTTGAGTAGTTTTTTACCCTAAAGGTACTGCTCGCTCTTCATTAGCCAACAGTCTTGAGCAACCTAACTTAGGACTGTTGACTAATGACTAAATTTATGATTTAATTGTGGTAATTCGCAAGTTATGAAGTTGGGATTTTTTATTAATTAAAGTATTGTCTTCACAGCGCTTTCAGCTTATAATGTATTTTTTTAAAAAACATGATTAAATAGGAGATTTGGTCGAAGGCCTTCTACCTCGTAAAAGTCTGCCTTATGTCGAAAACCTTCGGATAATCCCGCTAAATCCGTTCACGTTCCGAAAACTTAACTGGTGTGTCCGCTATCACACATATTAAGTGCTACGATTACACTACATAAAAGTGAATTTTTTTAGACTAGATTGGAAACTAGATCTAAAGCAACTTCAGTCCTCTGCTCTACCCACCCTTATGCCACCATGTCTACCACACTGCCGAACGAGCTAAAAAGCGAAAATTTGCAATTGTTGCGCGAGTACCAACTTTCTGGCTCTAATGAAATCCGCAATCAGTTAGTTAAACTGAATATTGGACTGGTCAGAAAAGAAGTTTACCACTGGATCAACCAGTGCGGTGAAAGCTACGACGATTTGCTGCAAGTCGGATGTATTGGGTTGATCAGGGCGATCGAGCGGTTTGATATCGCCAAGGGACACGCTTTTAGTTCCTTTGCAATTCCCTACATACGGGGCGAAATTCAACACTATTTGCGGGACAAAAGCCCTTCTGTGCGATTTCCCCGCCACTGGCAGTCCCTGGAACGCAAATCAGTAGCAGCGATCAAGGAGTTGCAGGTGCAGTTAAACCGCAAACCTACGGATGCTGAAGTAGCAGCAGTCCTTGAGGTTTCTGTACAAGAATGGCAAGAAATTAAGTTGGCCCATCTCAACAGATCGCCTCTGAGTTTGGACGCGCCGATGCAAGATGAAGATGAGGGGGCTACTTGTCTGGGAGAATTGGTGCCCGATAGCAAATATCGGAGTTTTCAGTTGGCGCAAGAGGATCAAATTCGCGTACAGCAAGCTTTGGCTATGTTGGAACAACGGACTCGCGAGATATTGGAGTTTGTTTTTCTCTACGATTTGACGCAGAAAGA
The DNA here is from genome assembly GCF_036704575.1 of Microcoleus sp. K5-D4. Lineage (NCBI taxonomy): Bacteria > Bacillati > Cyanobacteriota > Cyanophyceae > Oscillatoriales > Microcoleaceae > Microcoleus > Microcoleus sp. K5-D4. The sequence continues at coordinate 3,739 of NZ_JAUBSD010000089.1, read as the reverse complement.
AACGGCTGAACGCTTGGGTATCAGTGCGGTGACAGTTTCTCGGCGAGTTAAGAAGGGGCTGGATTTGCTCAAGGAAATCATGACTAAACAGCTTTAGTGATTAGTCATTGGTCATTAGTCATTAGTCAGCAGTCAGCAGTCAGCATTAAGCTGCTACCGATAACAAATAACAAATAACCACTGACTACTAACTAATTTTTAGATGCTGCGGACAAATTTATCGAGCCTTTCTACGGCTTTTTTAATCGTGCCTAAATCGGTGGCGTAAGACAAGCGAATATGGTCGTCTGCACCGAACGCAATCCCCGGAATAACTGCTACTTGCTGCTGTTCTAAGAAAGCGTCGCAAAATTCCAAAGAATTCATTCCAGTCTTGCTGATGTTGACAAACATATAGAAAGCACCGTCTGGTTTAATACAGCTAATTCCAGGGACAGCATCGAGTAATTCAAATATTACCTGACGCCTTTCGGCAAAAGCTAGACGCATTGTTTCGACAGACTCTTGACTGCTTTCCAAAGCTGCGATCGCGCCGTACTGTGCAAAAGTACACACATTTGATGTACTGTGACCTTGAATGGTGCTGGTGGCTTTAATTAATTCGCTCGGCCCGGCCAAATAACCGACTCGCCAGCCTGTCATCGAGTAAGCTTTAGCAAAACCGCTGCTGATCAGGGTGCGATCGAAGATTTCTTGGCCTAGGGAACCGATGCTGACGTGTTGGGCGTCATCATATATAATTTTTTCGTAAATCTCGTCAGCAACGACTAAAATATCTCGATCGACTATCACCTCAGCTAACGCTTTGATTTCCGCCGTAGTATACACCATTCCCGTCGGGTTAGAAGGCGAATTCAGTACAAATAACTTGGTTTTGGGAGTAATCGCTCGACTCAGTTGTTCCGGTGTAATTTTATATCCTGTAGAAGCATCAGTCCGTACAATTACTGGCTTGCCGCTAGCGAGTTTCACCATTTCAGGGTAGCTTAGCCAGTAGGGAGCCGGAATAATTACTTCCTCTCCAGGCTCGATCAGAGCCATCATCAGATTGTAGAGGGAATGCTTGCCGCCGTTGGTGACAATGATATTTTCTGGTTGATAGTTGAGATTGTTGTCGGATTTGAGTTTGCGCGCGATCGCAGCTTTTAACTGCGGTTCCCCAGCCACAGGGCCGTACTTAGTCTTGCCCGCGTCTAAAGCTTGTTTTGCCGCTGCTTTAATGTGTTCGGGGGTATCAAAGTCGGGTTCTCCCGTACTCAAACTACAGACATCAATCCCTTCGGCCTTCATGGCTTTAGCCTTAGCGGCGATCGCCAAGGTTATGGAAGGAGAAACCTCACCCACTCGTGCTGCCAACTTAATCATTGGATTTTAGATATTAGATTTTTGACTTTCGATCATAGGGTGACAAATGTTGATATTCAACCCTGTTGTTAGGGAATTATGACATTTGTTTACATAGTACGTAAAGGATTAAGCAATTAAAGAATAAAAATTAAAGAAGCTCTTAGTTTTAATTTTTATTTTTTAATTTTTATTTTTTGACGTTATTATTGTACCATTTTTGATGCCTCGTTACCCTCAACGCCGATCTGCAAGCTTATGGATCTCAAATCTCTGATTCGCGACATTCCTGATTTCCCCAAGCCGGGAATTCTGTTTCGAGACATTACAACTTTGCTGCGCGACCCGCAAGGGCTCAGCTACACCATTGACAGCTTAGCCGAAAAATGCTCTGCAATGTCTGTTGACTATGTGGTGGGCATGGAATCCCGGGGCTTTATCTTTGGCGCGCCTTTGGCTTATAAAATGGGAATAGGCTTTATTCCTGTCCGCAAACCAGGGAAACTGCCCGGTGCGGTTCATTTTGCTGAGTATGAGTTGGAGTACGGTGTCGATCGACTGGAGATGCACCGAGATGCGATGACATCCGGCAGCCGGGTGCTGATTGTGGACGATTTAATCGCCACTGGCGGAACAGCGGCGGCCACGGCTAAATTGTTGGAACAAGCTGGCTGCGAGCTTGTCGGTTTTGCTTTTATCATTGAATTGCAGGCTTTGGGCGGCAGGCAGAAATTGCCGGATGTGCCGATCGTCACGCTAGTTGAATATTAGTTAGTTAACTGTTGGCAGTTGACAGTTGACTGCTGACAGTTGACAGTTGACAGTTGACTGCTGACAAATAATATCCTTGACCTTTGCATCGGAATTATTCATCTCTCTCTTCTCTTTCTCTGCGTTCTCTGCGTTCTCTGTGGTTAAATCATGCCGATGCAACCGGAATCAATATCATTCACAATTCTTCAAATCTAAAATCTAAAATCTAAAATCTAAAATCCTATGACTTCTATTAAATTGAATCGAAATTGGCGAAAGTTGAATTCTCTGTTTGGTGGCGAAACATTTACTTATGTTTTAAAGCGACTTTTGCAGGCACTTTTAACCCTCTTTTTGGCATCGGCTCTTTGTTTTGCAATTATTGAACTGGCACCGGGAAATTACTTGGATACATTGAGCCAAAATCCGAAGATTTCGCCGGAGACACTCAAGCAACTCGCACAGCAGTTCGGCTTAGATAAACCAGCTATTGTGCAGTATTGGCTGTGGCTGCAACAAATTGTGACGCGGGGGAATTTTGGCACGAGTTTTGTGTATCAGCGATCCGTAGCTTCGCTGCTGTGGGAACGAGTACCGGCGACGCTATTAATGGCGATCGCATCTTTGATTGTAACTTGGGCGATCGCGATTCCCTTGGGAATAGTCGCGGCCGTCAATCAAAACCGCACAGTCGATCGAGTTCTGCAAGTAGTCAGCTACACGGGACAAGGATTTCCCAGCTTTATCACAGCTTTGCTGCTGCTATTTTTTGCTCAGAATACTTCGCCTCTGTTTCCCGTCGGAGGGATGACGAGCATTGACCACGCAGACTTACCTTGGTGGGGTCAAATCCTCGATTACGGCTGGCACTTAATTTTGCCAACAGTCGCCCTCAGCCTTACTGGTTTTGCTGGTTTGCAAAGATTGATGCGCGGACAATTGTTGGACGTGCTGCGTCAAGATTATATCCGAACAGCACGGGCTAAAGGTTTGCCGGACGATCGAGTAATTTACGTTCACGCTTTGCGGAATGCAGTTAATCCGTTGATTACCCTATTGGGTTTTGAGTTTGCTAGTTTGTTGAGCGGTGCGTTTATTGCCGAATATTTCTTTAATTGGCCGGGTTTGGGAAAGCTGACTCTGGATGCGGTGAACAATCAAGATTTGTATTTAGTAATGGCAAGTTTGATGATGGGTGCGACGATGTTGATTGTGGGGAATTTGTTGGCAGATTTGCTGTTGAAGGCTGTCGATCCTCGGATTAAGCTGGAAGATTTGAAATAGCACACTTAACTCAGTAACAGAAGGTACGCAAGGGCGATTTGTAATAGTCAATAGTCAACAGTATTCCCATTACCCATGCCCCATGCCCGATGCCCCATTCCCCATCTAGGAGTGTTTTATGTCAGAAAAACAACCAAACGAGCCAATGAGTTTTAGCAGCTTTGCGGACTGGTGCAGGCATATTGACAGTCTTTCAGAATCGGCAAGACACACAGTTGAAGTGTTGTTAAAAAAGGCTGGCACTGATGACGCACAAGCAGCAGAGCAGATACTTTCAAGCATGACAGAACTGCATCTCAACAACAATAGAATTACCGACATCAGCTTCCTAGGCTCGCTCACCAATCTGACCACACTG
>NZ_JAUBSD010000088.1:0-33219 GCF_036704575.1 Microcoleus sp. K5-D4 | reverse complement strand
GCTCAGATTTCACTCACTTTTTCACTTCTCTGTTTTATTGCGATCGTATCCCTCTTTAAAAACTGTCCGAAGTATTGATTAAGTGTTCTCTATTTACTTGCAATCTGCTGTAAAATTTTATTAGGCGTAAAATTCAAGAGGTAAACCTTGAAACAAATTGGATTAGTAGCGATCGGACGAAACGAAGGCCAGCGCCTTCGCCAATGCCTAGTCTCGGCCACAGACAAAGTTGCCCGCGTCGTCTATGTCGATTCCGGCTCAACAGACGGTAGCCTAGAGTTAGCCCGCTCGATCGGAGCCGATACAGTAGAACTAGACTTATCTATACCGTTTACCGCAGCACGCGCCAGAAACGAAGGCTTTGCCCGCTTGCTGGAACTAGCGCCCGATATCGAATTTGTGCAATTTGTGGACGGTGACTGCGAAGTAGTTGATGGATGGCTCGATCGGGCCTACAGCGAACTTGCAGCCAAACCAGACGTAGCAGCAGTATGCGGGCGCAGGCGCGAACGATACCCCGAAGCCAGCATCTACAACCAATTGTGCGACATCGAGTGGGATACCCCCATCGGCGAAACCAAAGCCTGCGGTGGCGACTCCATGATGCGCGCCACCGCATTTGAGCAAGTCGAAGGTTTCAATCCCGCACTAATAGCCGGCGAAGAACCCGAACTGTGCTTGCGGCTTCGGCAAAAAGGTTGGAAAATTCTTCGTTTAGACGCAGAAATGACCCTGCACGACGCGCAAATGACCAGTTTCGCTCAGTGGTGGAAGCGGGCTCAAAGAGCGGGTCACGCCTATGCCGAAGGTTCCTGGATGCACGGAACCCAACCAGAGCGCCATTGGGTCAAAGAAACGCGGAGCACCTGGTTTTGGGGCTTAGTCTTGCCAGCCCTAGCCTTGGCCATGACATGGCCGACAAAAGGGTGGAGCTTGTTACTATTGAGTGGCTACCCCTTAGCAACCTATCGCACCTATAACTATTATATAAAGCATCGGGATCTCACAACTAAAGACGCATCCATCTACGCTTTGTCATGTGTATTAGCCAAATTTCCCCAGCTACAAGGTCAAATCCAGTTTCACCAGCGCCGATTGCTGGGGCAGCAGAGCAAGCTAATCGAATACAAAACCACCAACTCTATTAATTCAGCCAGCTAGAGTTAGACGTAACGTCCCAGAAAATCTATCCCTCAGTAGTAAACAAAGGAGTAATAAAAGATTAAAAGTTTTACTAATTGTCGACCCGTGCAATCCTGACTGGGCATCAGTACCTTTGGTAGGATATAATTTATTTCAGAAAATAAACAATTTAGTTAATGCAACACTCGTTACCTATATTAGAAATAAACCCGCCCTTGAAAAACACCCAGAATATGAAAAAACCATCTACCTCGAAGAAGGAAAGTTAGCCAAGCAATATTATAAAATAGTCGTCGAAAAGCTTCCCGCAAGCGGGCGAATAAATGGATCTATTTATCATGCCTTGACTTACTCAATTTCTGAGCAGTTCAATCAACAAGTATATCAAAAATTCCGAGGAAAAATCCTCAACGGAGATTATGACATATAGCCTTTCTCATAAAGATGAGGTATGATGTAACTGAGATGTTGCACATTCCATTTTGGTAAATATTCATCAAAAACAATTTTCAGATTTTTTTAAAAATCATCAGTCACCTTTCCACCAATTTCATAGATTTTATCTACCACATTTACAACTACAGATAGACCCTTGTTAGTGTGAGTTTTTTCCATGAGACTTTTGACTAATTAGACTTGTAAAAATCACTCCTTGATAGGCTCTGGTTATATGAGGGAAGAGTCGATGTTCAATGGGATTGTATTTAGATGTATACGCAGGGTAATGAGCTATTCTGATCTCAATTCCAATTTCATCTACTAACTTTTGTAAATTTTGCTTAAAGATAGAATGATTAGCATTATTGCTACCGCCACCATCACACTTAGCTAGAATCGAATTGGCATGAGGAGAGGCGGCTTTTCCATAATTATTCCATCAGTGTTTGATGGATTCACCAGCCAATTCAGTGGTATCTTTACTGTTACCGAATGTTACATATCCTCGATTTTTTTGGCAATCGTAAATTCCATGTGTAATCACTTTCCCACAACCTCAACTCCAAAAATCATGGTAAGACAGTAATGACAGGTTCGGTTGTATAAAGAGTACCGGGACGATACAAATTCCCTAAAACTTCTTTCTTTTTAGTATCAAAACTAATAATGGGATTACCTGCTTTTCTATACTGTGTGTCTAGCATAGCAATATTTTCAAATTGAGAATTACGATTTTTATTAGTTCCTATAGTTGGCTTTTTTTGTGCTTTTCGCTTGACATATCCCTGCTTTTTTAACAGCTTACTTATTAGAGTAAGACTGACAATAAATCCGGCAGACCTCAGTCCCAAAGCTATTTCTTTATGGGTCAAATTAGTCCATTTAATTAACTCATTCATTGGGTTTCCCGCTGTCTGAAATTTTCCGACTTATAAAAAGGCTTCATCAATACCGCTCTGAGTAGATAAAATACTTTTTCTGCCTCCTCCTTTTTTTTTATTTTTAAATTATCGATAGTCGTTTCATCCATTTTTTCTAAATATTCAATTCCCTGAACAATAGTATTTAGACTGCAGCCGAAAAGTTGCATTATATAGCTAATTCCACCCCATTCCAGTTTTTGGGCTTCTATCGCTGCATACCTTCTTTTATCCTTTTCTGAAAAAGAGTTATAAAGTTTCTTCATTTCTGACTCAAGTGAACTATCTAAAACATAGATTTAAAGGTAAGGTAGGGTGGTAAAATAGAAAAATAAGAAAGCAAGTTTATCTCACTTTTGGTGAAAATTGCGATCGAGGGCTGTTTTTCATTATATCCGAAAATACATCAATTTATTTATTTTTCATTCCTTATTATGACGCAGTAAATTATTTAACAAAACAGTTTGTTTTGCGAGAATATGAAACGGCAAATTCTGAGAATACAGTGGCTTTCTTAAAAGATTTACAATCTTTAAATCCCGAAGCCAGACATTTAATTATTTGGGATAGAGCTAGCTATCACAAATATAAAGAGATGAAAGCTTACCTAGAAGAAATTAATCAAGGCAAAGAGGGGGATGAATGGCCTTTAACTTGTGTCCTGTTTGCTCCCAATGCTCCGCCTGCAGAATCCAGTCGAAGATATTTGGCTTCATGCCAAGACTTGGGTGAGAAAGTTTGGGAAGCGGCTCAGTTATGAATGCCTTGGTTAAATAGTTCTTCAATTTTACCATACAGTCACAAAGCTTTGACTTTCTCAAGTTACACAAATTTGGTATGTTTGAACCAACACTCAATGGAACTGCTGCTCGATTAAACTCTTAATTAATTTACTAATGATTTGCGATAGCTATATATTTTCATCTTTAGCCCCAGTTTAACATATTTTGGGCTATTTTTATTACTTATTTATTCAATTTCAACACTTCTGAATCTGTCATTACTAGGATGGATAGCTTTTAATGCTTTCAACCGAGAGCCATCTTTTCGGCGTAGCCATCGGCAAAAATCCAATCGAGCCGCAATGGATAATAAGTATATGCTGACTATTCTTGCTGCTTGTTTATTCCACCCAACATGATCATGCCTCTAAATCCCCTTGTCAATAGCGTTTGAGATGCGTTTACCCTGAACTGAATCCGCCGCGCACAGGAGAAGATTGAAACGAGTGGTGGGAACAGGTTTTTGCTACGGTTTATTGGCTGAATGTTCGCAATGATTACCGCGTTGATGATTGGGAAATTCACAACGAACCGGACAATCGCGATCTGGGTTGGGGCGGGACTAGGGCTGACTATTTTGAATTGGTTAAGGTGGCAAAAGATGCGATCGCCTTTGTTTATAAAACTTATTTGCCCGATCGCACTTACCGCATCCACGGCCCGAAAACCGTAGGAGGCAGCAATTGGCCGGCTAGTGCTTTGCAGGCAATACCGAATTATTTCGATACAGTCAATGTCCACAACTACGATGCAGATATTTCTACCTACACCCGCAAAGTGCGCGGCTGGATGAACGGTACTGTCCGCGCTAACTCGCAGCTTTGGGTAGGAGAATGGGGAACTTACGAAATTAGCTACGGCGATTTATCTTTAGCTTTAAATTTGATTAAAAATTTGATTCGAGGTTCCCAACCGGGGGATAATTATATTTACTGCAGTCACATATTCTGTTTGTACGACAGGGGTAAGCAGGGACTGGCGGAAGGTTTGCTAGGGGACGGGGGAAAACGGCGCGCGGGCTACTATGCTTTGCGGATGGGAATTAGGGCTTTGTAGAGCGGGAAAGCGACCTTTTTTCCTATCACTAACAGTTCGGATTTAATGGCAGTTGCCACTCTGGATGCTAGCAAGAATGTTTACTTGCTGCTTGTCAATGAGCGAGCAACATCTTACACTGTTAATGCTGATATTTCGGAGCTGATAAAAACTGGTAATGGCACGGTGCGGGAGTTCAATTCTAAAACAATGGATGAGGTTGTTGGTAGCTTAACGCCCAAGGGCGGCAATGCGAGTTTTGTACTGGCGGGGAACAGCGCTATTCTCATCAAGTTTGATCGCCAGAATTGAAGCTCAAATCCTCTGAGCCATAATTGGGATAAGATAGAATTAGTTATGCTCAGAATTATTTATTTTCTGCCTGTTTGGCCCTGGAACCCTGGAACCCTTGAACCCTCGAACCCCTAATTGCACAGTTGCCATACCTAAGTCGTCCTGTTGTGATTCCCCTCCTGTCGCTGGTAAATTGGTAGCGTGCAGGTATCTTGCCTCAAACAGAATGCGAGCGAGAGTTCCGTTGAGGGGCAGAAAGTAGGGTGCAGTCTAGACAATCGCAGAAATTCTTGCTCGTAAACCCGCAGCAGTTAGGCTAGGTGAGGAATTACCCGCCCGCCTTCATCTGGGCCCTCTGGCAGATAGCATTGGTTCTGAAAGTCAGAAGCCGTCAATGATCAGGATATGGCACGGAATTAATTTTAAATGCCAAGATGCTGGAAGTAGGGGTGAGTTTAATCGTACAGAAACTTTGAGCGCGCTTGGAAATCTCGCGAGCAAAGCCTCTCAATCAATCTGCTGCTTGCGATCGGGTTTTTCCAACAAATATCACTTTTATGCCCCCTGATGTTTATTCCCTCCCTCAGTCAGGTCATCAACCGCAACCCCCTCACCGTCACCCCTGAGACGCCCGTAGAAAAGGCGATCGAGCTGATGAGTAGCACAGGAGCCAGTTACGTCCTCGTGGTAGAACCGCGCGGGCATTCTCAACTCGGAAATCCCACCAACGGGGCTTCCCCACAATCGCGGGAACAGTCGGGTTTTTACGGCATACCGCCTGCGGTACACGCAGGAGGCAACGGGCTGCGTCTCAACGGCTCAAAAGCTCCCTATCCGAGCAGCCAGACAGTGCTGGGGATTTTTACAACGCGAGATATCGTACAGCTAAATTCGATCGGCGCTGCTTTGAGGGGATTTGCGATCGAGCAAATCATGATCAGAACCGTAACTGTAGCCCGAGAATCGGAAATTCCCGACTTTTTTGCCTTAGCAAATCTGCTGGAGAAAAATCAGATCAGCCATTTGCCCGTCGTCAGCGAGTCTGAAGAACTTGTCGGTTTAATTAGCTCTCAAAGCTTGGTGCAAATGTTGCAGGGAATTGGGGAACCGACACCAAAAGCAATTAGCAGCGCTTCGCCACCTGCGGCTTTCGCGTTCCCTCCGCCCCTGCCAATTGTGAATCAGAAATTAGAGCTACCCGCAAGTTTAATTAAACTTTATCAAATTCCTCAAATCGCAGCCTCACGAATAATTCACGCTCCTTCTAATTCTTCGGTTCGCTATTTGGCGCAACTGATGTTTAGACACAATGTTAGTTATGTATTAATCACTGAAACCCCCGATCAACACTCGACTGGTGCGGCTCACAATTCCAAGTTTACAAATCCCAACCTTCACAAACTGGTTGGGGTGGTAAGTTCGCGGGATATTGTGCAGTTGCAGGCGCTGGGAAGAGACTCTAACAAAATTAAAGCGGCAGCAATTTGCAGCAGTTCGCCGCCACTGGTGCGATCGCACTCTAGCCTCGAAGCAGCCGTCGCGCTGCTGCAAAAACACTACTGCCAGTTGCCTTTATTAGTCATCAACGAAACAAATCACCCGATCGGGATTATCAATCCTAAAACTATCCTTTTACAAGCGCTGGATTCAAAATCTCTGCATTCTGGCTTAATTGCTTTGCAGCGCCAGCTAGAATCTAGCAACGCTCAATACAAAAAACTCTCAGCAGAAATACAGCGGACAGCAGCAAATAGCCACGAGATGGCTGAAATTTCTCACTACAGTGTCGTAGAGCGGCCAAATCTCCCCCCTCCAGTCAATAATCAGGGGATTTGGGACTGGAATCTCGAAACAGATGAGTTTTTTTATTCGGCGCGGTGGCAAGAAATGCTGGGCTACCAAGAAGGGGAAATCTCGAATCGCCGATCGGAATGGTGGAGTCGCATCCACCGAGATGATATTGACTCGGTAAAGGCAGCTTTAGAAGAACACTTCGCCCAAAAGACACCGGATTTTGCAGCAGAATATCGGATGTACTGTAAAGACGGCAGCACTGTCTGGGTGCTGAACCGAGGTCAAGTTTTACGCAGCGCTACCGGGAAACCGCTGCGGGTAGTAGGAACTCATACAGATATTACTCCAAACAAGCAGTTTGAAGTCAAAAACCGCGAGCATGATCGAGAACAATTCCATCTATTTGACTCTTTGAAAGCAACAGTAATTTTCCACATAGATGCGGCGGGGGTTTGGAAATTTCTCAACCGCGCTTGGACGGAAATTACGAATTTCTCGGTGTCCGAAAGTTTGGAAACTAATTTTTTAGAGTGGGTGCATCCAGATGAGCGCGAGCAATGTGCAAATTTATTGGAGTCTTTGCTGTCGGGTAAGTCGGAATTTGAACGGCGAGAACTGCGATTTAAGTCCAAGTCGGTTCCGGGGAAAAACTCCTTGGGAATTCACAGTAATTCCGGCTTTGTTTCCGTAGAACTATTTGCCCAAGTTCGCCGGAATTCGCAAGGCGAAATAGCGGGAATTTTCGGGACTTTGCACGATGTCTGCAACCGCCTCGAAGGAGTTGAGGAACTGCGGGAAAGCGAGCGGGCAATTCGATCGCTCTACGAGGTAATGGTGAGCTCGGAAGGCTCTTTTGACGATCGAACGATGCGGTTGCTGGCAATGGGCTGCAGTCAGTTTGGGATGGATATCGGGCTGTTGGGCAGGGTTTTGGGCGATCGCTACGAAGTGATTGCTGCTTATGTACCGGAAGATTTTCCGTTTGGATTTGCTAAAGGAGACGGTTTTGCTTTGAGCAGAACCTTTGAGCGAGAGGTTTTGCGATCGAGCGAACCTATTTCTGTGGAATCAGCCGGCACTACTCAGTGGCGCAACCACCCCGCTTACAGCGTCCGCAAGTTGGAGGCTTTTGTGGGGACGAGGGTAATAGTGCAAGGGCGGATTTTTGGCACTTTGAGCTTTACTTCCCGCACCACTAAATCTCCTTTTAAACCGCTGAATTTTGAAATTTTAAAGTTGATGGGCAATTACATCGGCGCAGAAATTGCCCGCGAAGAGCGAGAGCGAACTTTGCAACGTCAGTACCAGCGCGTTTTACTACTCAAACAAATTACTCAAAAAGTGCGATCGACCTTAGACACTCAAGAAATTTTTCAAACTACCGCCACCCAAATCGGCCGCGTATTTGGTGTCAATCGCTGTACAATTCACACCTATCTTTCCGAACCTTATCCCCACCTTCCTTGCGTCGCGGAATACTTAGAACCCGGTCACGAATCGGCTTTAGATTTAGAACTTTCTGTCACTTATAACCCCTACACAGAAAAACTCCTCGCTGAGGATATAGCCCTGGCATCTCCCGATGTGTTTGCCGATCCTTTGCTGGAATCTTCGGGGCCGATGTGCCGCCGCATCGGATTAAAATCTATGTTGGCTGTTCGCACTTCCTATCAAGGAGAACCGAATGGAATTATTACTTTGCACCAGTGCGATGCAACTCGCCAGTGGAATCCAGACGAAATTGAACTGTTAGAAGATGTGGCCGCGCAAGTTGGAATTACCTTAGCTCAAGCACAACTTTTAGAAACCGAAGTTCAGCGACAGCGACAGTTAGCAGAGCAAAATGAAGCTTTGGATCAAGCGCGACAAGCGGCTGAAGTTGCGAACAGAGCTAAGAGCGAATTTTTAGCGACTATGAGTCACGAAATCCGCACTCCGATGAATGCGGTAATCGGGATGACGGGCTTGCTGCTGGATATGGAACTAACTCCTGAACAGCGGGATTTTGTGGAGACAATTCGGACCAGCGGCGATGCTTTGCTGACTATTATTAACGATATTCTCGACTTTTCCAAGATTGAATCTGGGAAATTGGATTTGGAACGCAGCCCATTCGAGCTGCAAAACTGTATAGAAGAATCTCTGGAATTACTGGCTCCTAGAGCCTCAGAAAAAGGTTTAGAGCTGGCTTATTTTATTGATGATTCTGTTCCGAAAAACATTTTAGGAGATGTCACGAGGCTGCGCCAAATTTTGGTAAATCTGCTGGGCAATGCAGTTAAGTTTACAGAATCTGGAGAAATTGTGGTGTGCTGTACGGCTAGGGAAATTCAACAGGTAGCTGCTAACAGTTCGCCGGAAAAAATTAATATTCTAGAGCCACAACCGCTAGCAATTAACCAGAGAGAGGTGGCACGTAGCAGACAATACGAGATTCAATTTGCTGTCCAAGATACGGGAATTGGCATTCCGCCAGACCGGATGGATCGCCTGTTTAAAGCTTTTTCGCAGGTGGATGCTTCGACAACGCGACATTACGGCGGGACGGGTTTGGGACTGGCTATCAGCCAGCGTTTGAGCGATATGATGGGCGGTACAATGTGGGTTGTCAGCCAGGTTGATCCGCGAAGTTCTAAGTCTCAACCGGCCGTTTCTGCGATCGGACAAAGTATCGCTGGAATGTCGCCTGCAGAATTTACTCCGCCGTCGATATCTGGTTCGGGTTCGATTTTTTATTTCACGGTGACTGCTGAAGCGAATGACATCCGGGCTGAGGAAAAAAGACCCGAATTTGCGGCTGGTAAGCGCTTGTTAATTGTTGAGCATCATGCCATTAACCGGCAAGTTTTGATCCGTCAGGCAGAGTCTTGGGGAATGATACCCGTGGCTGTAACTTCGGGTGCTGAGGCTTTGGAAATCATCAAAGGAAACTCGCCGCTCGATTTAGCTATTTTGGCGATGAATCTACCAGATATGGACGGTGTGGCTTTGGCTGTGGAGATTCGGAAATTTGAGCTGAGCAATTTGTCCGGCGGCGACGGTCAAAATCCGAATGTCATCGCTAACAACCCTCGCAAAATAGCACTACCTTTGGTGCTGTTTACTTATTTAAGTAAGGCGGAAGTTTGGAAAAAACTTGAAACTACAGAAGTACATTTTTCAGCTTTTTTAACTAAGCCTTTAAAACAGTCTCAGTTTTATAATGTGTTGCTGCAAGTTTTTGGATATGTTACTGGCAGAAGCGGCCGGGGAGAAGTTTCAAATGTGGTGACTTTGACTTCGGGATTGAAGTATTTTGAAAATTCTCAAGAACAGCACCGCGTGCAGCGGACGCCTGCTGTTTTGAGGCAGGTTGCGGCGAATTCTGGCGGACAGGATGCAGCTAATTCTACTCAGATTCGGATTTTGCTGGCTGAGGACAATGTGGTGAATCAAAAAGTCGCTACGCATTTACTCGACAGGATAGGATATCGGGCTGATATTGCAGCTAATGGGTTGGAGGTTTTGGAGGCGCTGAAGCGGCAATCTTACGATGTTGTGCTGATGGATGTGCAGATGCCGAACATGGATGGGTTGGAAGCGACGCGCCGCATTTGTCAGGAATGGCCTGCTAACAAGAAGCCGAGAATTATTGCGATGACTGCTAATGCGATGCAGGGCGATCGCGAAAAGTGTCTGGAAGCAGGTATGGACGATTATATTACTAAGCCGGTGCGTCGGGAAGAGTTGGCGATCGCCTTAAGCAAGTGCTCACCTCTGATTCGGGATGAATTGGATGTGGTTACTGAGCAAAACAATCAAGATATTTCTGATCAAGTTGACAGTGAGGCTGCGGGTTCTTCGAGCGTTCAACCGGGAGCAGATTCGCCGATTGATTTTCATATTTTACAAAATCTCCGCGAGCTAGACGATGATGAAGACCCCGATTTTTTAGGGGAGCTGATTAAGATATATTTGGTAGACGCACCGCAACATTTAGAAACTATTAAGGAGGCTATTTTTCTCGGCGATGCTGATAGTTTGAAGCTGGCTTCTCACACGCTGAAGTCGAGCAGCGCCAATTTAGGAGCTGTGTCTTTTTCTGCTGTTTGCAAGGAGTTGGAGTATATGGGTCGCGTGGCGGTTGAGTCTGGAGGGGAACAGGTTTTTGATGTGAGTACGGCGCGCGATCGCCTGTTGGAAGCTCAAGCGGAGTGGGAAAAGGTGCGGGCGGCTTTTGAGATGGAATTGGAAACGGGGAAGTTGCGATCGCAAATAGGGTAATTTGTTATATCAATTCCGGTTGCACTCCTCCGGAATTGTTGACTGTTGACTGTTGACTGTTGACTGTTGACTGTTTGAACAATACCGATGCAACCGGAAACGATATTATTTGTTGGTTTTTGGTTGTTAGTTGTCAGTTTCAATAACCAATAACCAATAACCAATAACCACAGCCCAATGCCCAATGCCCATATTTAACTTTCACCTAAATATGCTTTGCGAACAGTTTCATTTGACTGCAAATCACTAGCACTACCAGCGACTACAACCTGACCGGTTTGAATGACATAGCCGCGGTGGGCTACACTTAAAGCCATGCGGGCGTTTTGTTCCACCAGTAAAATAGTTGTTCCTTCAGCATTAATATCGCGGACGATCGCAAAAATTTGACTGACTAACATCGGTGCCAATCCCATACTCGGCTCGTCCAATAATAACAAGCGCGGGCGCGACATCAAAGCGCGGGCGATCGCCAACATTTGCTGTTCGCCGCCGCTGAGAGTTCCCCCTTTTTGACTAATTCTTTCTCGCAAACGAGGAAATAAATTTAATGCTTTTTCCATATCGGACTTGATACCGAGAGTATCGTTGCGGAGATAAGCACCCATTTCTAGGTTTTCTTGCACCGTCATGCGCGGAAAAATCAACCGCCCTTCGGGACTTTGAGAAATCCCCAAACGGACGATCGCCTCTGTAGATAGTGCTTCTAAAGGCTTTCCCTCAAATAATACAGTGCCTTGGCGCGGGCGCAGCAGTCCTTGAATCGTGCGGAGAGTTGTAGTTTTCCCCGCCCCGTTGCTGCCGATTAATGTCACAACTTCTCCCTGCGAGACTGTTAGCGATACTCCTTTGAGAGCGTGGATATTCCCGTAGTAGGTGTGAATGTCTTTAATTTCCAACATAATTACTCTTTCTGCTTTGTGCTTTATTATATTATCCCGACTAATTATAAAATTTTATTGCATTTATTTAAAATCCAGCTTTTTTAGAGTAAGCAGTAATTTTACTTATGTCAACACCAGCCCTAGCTCCCATAGAATCTATTTTTAGTAACTGTGGCGACCAACTTTACATAAGTTTTACTTAAACATAAGATTTCTTGACAGTAGCTTTACAAAAATCTCTAAGTAAATAGGTAGGATTAATACGTAAGCAAAACCAACCGCTACAACTAACCAATAACGGCCCTTAAAATGTTTCAAATTTAAGGAGATTGACCATGAAATTACATCACAGTACCGGAGCGATCGCATTTTTATTAGCAACTCCTTTAGTCACCAGCTTGAGTATAGGTATAGCGCCCAGCATTGCTGCCACAATAGCCGGTTCTGCGGCAGGAGTAACGATTGACAACTTCAGTCACACACCGACTGACACAGGTACTTCTACTAACACTAACGCTGAGACAATAGCTAACAGCGGTGCAGTCATTAGCCAAGCGAAAGCTGAGGCAGTTTTTATATCTAACTGTCACGAATTACTGGCAGAAAATCTCTCGCAAAGTGAAGTCATAGGCAGCGGCAACAACTATTCCGGTTTAGCCCAAAGTCAAGCAGCAGTGATCGGCGACTTCTTCATTGATGCCGAAGAAACTTTTTCATTCAATTTTCAGACATTTTTAGCTCTTTTAACATCAGTTGACAACCCCCAATCCGAACGCGCCAGGGCGAATGGCAGTATATCTTTCTGGGTGATTAACACTGTTACTAACATTTTGTTAGACTCTTTTCAATTTGCCAGCGGTTTAGACTCTTCTGGGGGAATTTATGCAAATACCTTGGTTAGTAACAGCTTTAAACCCACACAAATTAACTTTAATTTTCTGGCTCAAGAAAATGCAGCAGCTAGCCTCCTGTATACTTCTGGGGTATATTCGCGGAAATTCAACAGCGCCACTAACTTAACATTGGTAGAAGTTAAAAACAATATTGCAAAGGCAGAAGCAGAAGCAGAAGCAGTTCCCGAACCGAGTACAGTATTAGGTACTGCAATATTTTTAGGATTGTTTGTCAGGCAGAGAAAACATAAGAAAGAAAGGTCGGAAGTCAAATCAAAAGTTTAGGAAAGCCCCCAAATATTAATCCGTAGGGTGTGCAATACGCACCTCCTATCGTGGCAGTTGAATTGGTCGTTATAAAATGCTGTTGTCCTGGGCGGGTTGATAAATATCATCGGTTTTAATGACAGATTTTTGGTGAAACCCGCCCCTATTTTTATTGGGTTAAATGGCCAGAATTTATATCGCTTCTTCCGAGAATATACACTGCCCACCTCACTTATCTGTCGGCACACAATACCCATTATCCATGTCCATCTTCTTCTTTTCCCAAATATGCCTCAATTACGCGAGGATCGGCGCGAACTTGATCTGGAGTGCCCTCAGCAATTTTAGTACCGTACTCCATAACACTCACGCGATCGCTAATTCCCATCACCACCTTCATATCATGTTCAATCAGCAAAATACTCAACTTCAACTCATCGCGAATCCGATAAATAAAGCGAGTTAAATCAGCCGTTTCGTTCGGGTTCATCCCGGCAGTCGGTTCGTCCAAAAGTAACACTTTCGGATCGGAAGCCAAAGCCCTCGCAATTTCCAATCTGCGCTGATCGCCGTAGGAAAGGTTTTTTGCCAACTCCGGCGCTTTAGCAACACCTAAACCGACAAAATCTAGCATAGTGAGCGCTTTTATTTTAGCTTCCCCTTCCTCAATCATCGCAGCCGGAGGGCGGAGAATTGCCCCCAACAAACCTGTTTTTAATCGGCAGTGTCTGCCTACTAAAACATTATCCAGCACAGTCATATTGTTAAACAAGCGGATATTTTGAAAAGTTCTAGCAATGCCGAAAGTTGTCAGGCGATCTGGCGGTAAACCCGTTATATTCTTCTGTTCAAGGAGCAACTGACCGCCAGTCGGTTTGTAGATGCCCGTAAGCATATTAAAAAAAGTAGTTTTGCCCGCACCGTTGGGGCCGATCAAACTGGCGATCGAGCCTTTTTCCAAGGTTAAGCTGACCTGGTTGACGGCAGTCAAACCGCCGAATCGCATTGTAAGTTTCTGTGCTTCTAATAATGACATTTTGGTTCTGTTTTCTAAGATTTTATAGTAGTGCGATCGTCCTGGTCACAAGCTTTCACGCACACTAATCAATTTGGGATGGGGAGATTTTAGGACATATTCTCTAACGTACAGACAAAATAGAACTTAAAAAGATTAGATTCTAGCGAACGGCGAGGGCGATATTGTGCGTGTAAATCGGCAGTCGAAAAGTTTTCAATAACTTTGAGATTGAGTTCGTCAGCCAAAGTTGCAATTTTTTCAAACCCAGTAATCCACGGTGCATACATACTTTCGTATTTATCTATGTAATCATTGATATCGTGGTAGCCCGTCGTTCTCAAAATCACCTTTTCCGACATATAATAAAAGGACAATCGGAAATTATGAACATTGTTGCGAATTTGTTCTAATACAAATATTACATCTTTTTTGTCAACCAAAGTAGTGTTGCCTTCCCACAAAAAATAGGTCGGTCGAGTGAAATCAAATTCACTCTGTTTCAGCAAGGAGATTAAACCGTCTTTTACGTAATCGCCGGGAAGGTAGCGAACATTGGCAGTAACTTTGTTAGCTTTGAGAGTTTCTTCTTTTAATTGAAGAGTAACCCGGTCGTCTATTTCAAAATAAGTGACTTTTTCTCCATTAATTCTAGCAGCTCTCGTATCCAAGCCCGAACCTAAAATAACTACTTGCTTGCAACCTCCTAAAATTTGGTTTGACAAAACATCATCAAAATATTTAGTCCGCAACTTAACCATTTCTTTAGCGGCGGGAGAGCTTTGAGCTATTTTGTTAGCTATTTTTTTTGTTTCCTCATTGAGCCATATTTTTACTACATGATCAGTATAGAGAGGAATGGCTTCTTCATTCTCTTCGGCTCTAAATTCCGCAACGATAAAAGCAGTACCAGTTACATTGTTCATGGCTAATCTTTCACCCTTACTGAGTAGTTGGTTACAAATAAACATTAGATGGGGACGGGGTTTTTACGCCCATAAACTCCCTTGCATCCTAGATTCTTAGCTAAACCAGCCTACAAAATACTATAGTTTTTGCCCTTACCTACTTATTGACTTCTCGCATCTGCTAAAGACTCATTGCTCGGTTCACCATCAGAATGCAGTTCAGCTTGGTGTATCTTATCAGGAATCAGCCCCTCCGGCCGCACGAGCATCATGACAACAAGAGTTAGGCCGAATAGAAATAAGCGCATTTGAATCGGGTCTAAACTGGTTGCCAGAAAGTCTCGCAACTGGGGAATTGCAATCCTGGGGAGTACAAAAGTATTCAGAAAACCCTTGAGGACTTGCGCTAATTGTGGCAGATAAAGCCGATCGGCAGACATGATAATGATAGCGCCCAAAATCACCCCCGTCATATTGCCCAAACCGCCTAAAATCACCATACACAGGATGATTACCGACACCGAGAAATCGAAAACGCTGGGGAAAATCGCGCTGATATAGGCGGCGTAAAATGCGCCTGCAAAGCCTGAAAACGTCGCTCCCATCGCAAAAGCCGAAAGTTTGGTTTTGACTAGGTTAATGCCCATCGCACTCGCCGCTAATTCATCTTCGCGCATGGCATTCCATGCCCTGCCCAAGCGGGAATCTCGCAGCCGCGAAATCATGAAGTAAGCAAAGACAACTAACAGTAAAATTAGGTAGTACCAGGGAAAGTAGTTGCCGGTGCTGAAAGTGCCGATAATGGGGAGAGATGGACGCCCGATCGGGTTTATGCCCGCTTCGCCGCCGGTGAGGTTAAAAGGTCGATCGCACCCAACCAGACACAGCACTAACTCGGGTTTACCCAACAGGGAAGCAACAATCTTCGAGACTGGTTCATCAATCCGAATCGCGGTTAAATTCCTAAAGACAACCGGGATAATTTCGCCAAAACCGAGGGTAACAATCGCCAAATAATCGCCCTTGAGTCGCAGTGTCGGAATACCGAGGATTACGCCCGCGATCGCAGCTACACCAGCCGCGATCGGCAGTACCACCCAAAAGTTCCAAGCAATATTTAACTGCCCAGAAGATAGCAAAGCCGTCGTGTAAGCGCCGATCGCAAAAAACGCCGCATATCCCAAATCCAACAAACCCGCAAAACCCACAGTAATATTCAAACCCAGCGCCAACATAATAAAGATTTGAATCTGTACTACAGTAGCAATCCAGCCGGTTTGAGCCTGAATGTCGATAAACGGAAACAGAATTAGAATAAAAGCTAATGTCACCAGAGTTGCCAGTCGCTGGCGTTCTCCCTGCAAACCTTGCAAAGCACCCATTAACGTACCTGTCAAAATTGCGATCGTCAAACTGCAAATCCCGTACAGCAGCGTAGTCGGCAAAGCCACAGCAGCTTGACCCGACAAAGGTCTAATCAAAACCCCTTCTAACACACTCGCAACTAACAGCCAAACTCCCAATCCCAATCCCGCTAAACTGCCGATAGTCGCACCCATTTTCGGGCTGTAAACCTTCTGCTCCCGACAGCCAATAAAGCCCGCCGCCGTACCCATCAGCCAGCCGATCACGGTGCCACTCCAACCCCCGAATAACAGAACAGTCAAAGAGGCGATCGCCCCTAAAATACCAGTCGATTTGATCGCATTAATTATTTTTTTTGACATAGTAATAAATTATTAGTCATTAGTTATTAGTCAGCAGTTAGTAGTTAGATGAAAGAATGCTAGGAATCGCAGTTTTATAGATGCGACTGACGCGGGCGATGCCAATTACTGCCTCAAGCAACTCGATCGACGGCTGGTTCGGGAAACTGCTGAGCGGGCTAGGTACAGTTTAGAGTGTTTTGAGAGCGATTGTTTCACCAAAGCGCTCGAAACTTCAAATATACTGGAACTGTTACCGGAACACACTTCAAACGGGCGATCGCTATATGGTACAAGCACCTCAAAAAACTATCACCCTCGACGAGTTTTTGCAACTCCCAGAAACAAAACCCGCTAGCGAATACATCAAAGGTGTGATCGTACAAAAACCTATGCCACAAGGAAAACACAGCAAACTACAAGGCAGACTCGTAACAGTCACCAACGACATCGCAGAGAAACCGCAAATTGCCCTAGCCCTACCAGAACTTCGCTGCACGTTTGGCGGACGTTCTATTGTCCCCGATGTCGCGATTTTTGTTTGGAATCGCATTCCCCTAGACGCTGACGGCGAAATTGCCAATACATTTAATGCTCACCCAGACTGGACAATAGAAATTTTGTCCCCAGCCCAAAGCCAAACCAAAGTCACAAACAATATTTTGCACTGTTTGAATGCTGGTTGTCAGATGGGGTGGTTGCTCGATCCCGATGAAAAAAACATTTTAGCCTATCCCGCAAGGCAGCAGCCGATTTCATTGCAAGAACCAACAGATATACTTCCGATGCCCAAATTTATGCCGGAAATGCAGTTGACTTTAGGCGAAGTTTTTGGTTGGCTCAAACCAGGGAATGTTTAAAACGTAAAACTACAACGTAAAACGCGATCGCTTTTAGTTCCCCAACTTCTTAAAGACTTCGGGGGTTTGGGGGCGAGGTTTTTTGAGATATACTTAAATCTCTCTTGCCATTATTTAAACCGCGCAATTTCAAACCTTCTCCTGAACATTTTCACCCAACAAGCCCCCTGGACGAAAAGCCAAAATCACCACCAAAACCCCAAACACCCAAGCATTAGTCCAGCGACTCGACAAATACTGATCGCTCAAAGACGAAAGCAACCCAATCAAAACCCCTCCTAACATCGCCCCCACAATATTGCCAATCCCTCCCAAAACTGCCGCCGTAAAAGCCCTCAAACCGGCCGTAAACCCCATCGTAAACACAATAGTATTGTTGTACAAACCCACCAGAATCCCAGCCGAACCCGCCAAAGCTCCCCCAATCAAAAAAGTCAGAGCAATAATCTGATCCACATTAATGCCCATAATTTTAGCAGCATCGCGGCTTTGAGCCGTTGCCCGCATCGCCTTTCCCAGACGAGTGTATTGCACAAACACATGAAGCAAAACCATCAATACAACCGCCACCACCAAAACAATTAAATCTTTTGTAGTAAATACAATACTCGTTTGAATTCCCAAAGCTTTGAAAATATCAACTCGCGGCAACAAATCGGGAAAGCTTTTCGGAGCAGCAGAATTAGAACCCATCACCGGAATAAAAGCTTTCAATCCTCCCCAAAACAGCCCCATATTTTGGAAAATAAAAGAAACTCCAATCGCTGAAATTAAAGGAGCCAAACGGGGAGCATTTCGCAAAGGTCGATAAGCGTACTTTTCCACAACAATATTCAGCCCAGCACAAAACACCGAACATACAATTAAAGCAACTAACATCACCGGTATAGCAATAGCCAAAGGTGCGCCATCTTGCATCCCAAAAGCCCCGAACACGGTTAGGGAAGCAAAAGCACCCAACATATACAAATCGCCGTGAGCAAAATTGATTAACTCAATAATGCCATAAACCATAGTGTAACCCAAAGCAATAATTGCAATCAACGCGCCGTTGACAAGACCAACTAATAATTGTTGGATAAAAACTTCAGGACTGCTGACTATTTCTCCAAGGATTTTTGGCAAATCAAATCCTGCGATGGGACCTAATAGCAAAACTATATAAACTACACCTAGATATAAGAGAATACTTTTCCAGTTCTTCATGTTTTTGAGTAATTGGGAATTGGGAATTGGGAATTGGGAATTGGGAATTGGGAATTGGGAATTAGGAATTGGGAATTGGGAATCGAGACTCGGGCATGGGACATTGGAGGGAGAAGCAAAAAGGCATAATTTTGTATTATCCCTTCTTCCTTCTTCCTTCTTCCCGATATCCGTTACATCCGTTACATCCGTTATAAAATCCGTTGCTGAACTTCCCTCTTCCTTCTAATTAATTATTCCGTCTTGAGCGCATTCACGAACTCCCACTTGCCACCTTTAACAACATTTCCTGACATTGTAGTCAAGCTCGTGTCGCCGTTGGTATCAAAACTCCAAGTGCCGAGTACCCCGTTAAAATCTTTAGTTGCCAAGACAGCTTCGCGGATAGCAGCGCGGTCATTTTTGCAAACTTTATTAATTGCGCCGATCGCAACTTTAGCAGCTTCATAGGCGTAAGCTGCATAAGCTTCCGGTTCAGCATTATATTTTGCCTTGTAACTTTCGTACCACTTCGCGCCCGCACCAGTCAATTCTTGAGGAGGCAAGCCACCAAAAGTAGCGTAAATTCCTTCGGCATCTTTGCCCGCCGCGTCAATTAAAGCTTGCTCTTTAATGCCGTCGGGCCCCATGAACTTAACTGCATCAGCCGCCATCCCAACATTTCTCATGTCTTTAATTATTTGTCCGGCATTGCTCTGAGTAGTGCCACCGAAGTAAATCATGTCGGGATTTAAAGCTTTGATCTTATTCATTAACGCCTTGTAGTCGCTAGCTTTAATATCAATTCCCTCTCTTCCGAGGACTTGAATTCCCAACTTTTTAGAAGTGGCTTCAAAAACGTCAGCGATGCCTTTGCCGTAGAGTTCTTGGTCGTCGAGAATATAGACTTTTTGCACGCCCAAAGATTTCGCCCAGTTGCCAGCTACAGCCCCTTGAAGGTCGTCAGCGGGGACAACGCGAGTGAAATTGCGAGTGCCAGCAGGATAATAAACGTTGGGTTCTTTGGCTTCGCCTTTTCCTGGTTTAGTCAGTCCCGGATAAGTGTTGGCCGGACTGATCATGACGATGTTAGCTTGGTTGAGCACGGGAATGGAAAGTTTGGCGGCACCGGAGTTATAGTGACCGATGACGGCAACTACCGAACCGTCAGCGACGGCTTTGTTGGAGTTCGACGTTACTTGGGCCGGGTCCCATTTGCCGGCGGCGGCGGTGGCGTCATCGAAAACTTCGTATTGAATTTGGATTTTGCCGTCGCAAGCTTTGGAGTCGGTTTCGGCGAGGGCTTGTTGGATGCCGTTGACCATTGTTTGAGCTTGACCCAAGGCGCTGCCTGTCATCGGGAGCATGGAGACTATTTTGACAGTATTTGGGTCTCCGGGGCTGCTGACTGCGACGGGAGTGGCTGCGGGACTGGTTCCGGGGCTCCCTCCGGGAGTTGTGGCGGTGGGTGCTGGAGGATTTTGACAGCTAGCGCACAGAGAGGCTATTCCGGCGGCAAAAAGTAATTTTCGCAATCCTGCGGCGCCGAGATTGTGTGTTGAGTTGATTTTTGGGGGTGTGGCACTTTTGCCGCCTGACTTCTGGGAAAAGTTCATAGGTTGGTTCGTTTGTTGGTTGCGTTTTAGCATATTTCCACTCTCTAAGTCTGTAAGTCAAGAGTTAGCACAGATTTTCAACTTTTACGTGAACTCTTAAAGATACACCGCTGCAACAAGCTTCTTCTCTCGTTCCCGTGAACTTCCTGGGAAGGCGTACCAGGCCAGGAAACGAGGGAGAGCGTCGGTCAATGGGTTTCCAGGATCTTCCGGGGAACCAGTTAAAAACTAAAAGGGAAAGGAAAATACAGATTTCCTTTCCCTTTCTCAAAGCTCCAGCGTCAAATCAGCTTGATTGCGAAATCAAAGACGAATCCTTTTTTTCTTTTGAGCGATCGACACTAAAATCTTCATAGTACGATCGCTCAGTATTCACATCCCACAAATCGTGCTTTTCCCCGAGAATATTTCTCACAGCCAGCATCCCCGTCAGCATGGAATGGTCTTGGTTGTTGTATCGGTGCATACCGTTTCGCCCGATCGTCTGCAAATTCTCAAATCCCTTCAAAAAACCTTCAAGTACCTGCAAGTGTCCTCGATATTCCCCATCATAAACTGGATAAGCTTTAAGTTGCCGTATGACAACTCCATCTTCAACATCGGCAGTTGTTGCTAAACCCAAACCAACCAACTCGCGAGTTGCTAATTCAACAAGATCTGCGTCCGACATTTCCCAAATCTCGTCGCCTACGCTACAGAAATACTCCATTCCTAAACAACTTTTGTTCGCGTCGGGAACTAAAGCGGCGCTCCAATTCTTAAAGTTTTGAATTCGTCCAACTTTGACTTCGGGGGAGTGAATGTAAATCCAGTTGTCAGGAAACAAATCCTTGCGATTGACAATCAGTGATACAATTAAAAAATCTCGATATTTGAGCGATCGCGCGGCGTGCAACACCTCTTCTGGTGGCTGGGGTTTCAGTCTTGCTACCAGTGCCGATATCGGCATACTCGTAATGAAATTATCCGCCGAATATTGAACTACTTCTCCGTTTTGCTCCGCAGTAATACTTTTAATCTTATTACCTTCACGCTCAAAGCTAATCACTTTAGTATCCAGATAAACTTTGCCGTCTTTATTCTCCACAGCTTCCGCGAATTTTTCCCACATCATCCCCGGCCCCAAAGCCGGATAATCAAACTCTTTGATTAATGTTTTAGTGTCGTTGCTGCCAAACAAAGCATTAATAATTGCAGTCGTCAGCGACAATCCTTTAATGCGCTGCGCCGCCCAATCTGCTTGAATTTCCGAACAAGGAATGCCCCAAACTTTTTCAGTGTAAGTCTTAAAAAATGTTTTATACAAGCGCTCGCCAAAACGATTGATCACCCACTGTTCAAAAGTTTTTTCTTCCGTAAGTGGCCAAATTCTCACTTTCAGATAACTCAAAATAATCAGCGTACTCTCAATTATGCCCAAATTAAAGAGAGTATTGAAGGCACTAATCGGATAGTTAAAAAATTTCCCTCGATAAAAAATTCGCGACAATCGTGGCACTTTAATAAACTCATTTCCCAGCACCTCTTGCCACAACTGCTGCACGGCTTCAACTTTAGTATAAAAGCGGTGGCCACCAATGTCGAAACGATAGCCTTTGTAGGTTTCGGTGCGAGCTATTCCCCCAACTTTATCACCTTTTTCTAGTACAACAGGGATGATGCCTTGCTTGACGAGCTCGTAGGCAGCAGTCAAGCCCGCAGGGCCTGCACCGACGATCGCAACAGGATAATGTTTCACTCAGCCTACCTCCAGCTTTTTTATCCAAACTATACAGTTATTTATAACTTGTCACAGTGATAGATGCACCCGTGAATACCCTGAGAAACGAGCGCTCGACCTGATGTTTAAGCACAATTTGCCTTGATTTATTGAGCGGATACCGGCAAGCTAACTTTGCCAGTCACAGGCTTTTTTTGGTATAAATAGCGACCAGTGCCGATCGCGAATGCCAGTCCGCTGTAAAAGTAGAAAAGCCAGTGCCAAGGAATTGTTTTTAGGGCAAATAGGATACCGTGTTTACGGTAAAAAAATCGGTAAAGTGGTGCATTAATTGCTACCAGCGGTATTGCCAGCAAACCAGCCAGTAGCAGAAAGCTCAGCGACCAGCACGTCCCCAAAATTGCCAGTAGCACTGCATAAGTTAAAATCACGCTGATGCGGTTTGAAACTTGCAAGTTGAGGTCGTTATTCAATTTGCGATCGCGCCAAATCAGTTCTGTCCAAGGCAGTGCTCGGTAGAAAAAGTCAGCTTTCACCATACCCATAGGTTTCCACCGCTTTAAATGCTTAACCTGCAATGTTTTGCACAGCCGAATGTTATAACCTGCTTGTTTCAAACGGTAGCCGAACTCAATATCTTCGATCGAAGCTTGGCGGTAACTTTCATTAAAGCCGCCCATCTGTAAAAAAATTTCCCGGCGAATCACTCCGCAAGCGCCCCAAAAAGTCGAAGCCTCTTCGTTACCTGTTTGGTGGACGTAGTGGTGCAGCAAGTTCCTGTACTGCGATAGAAAATCGGGATCTCCTGGAGCATCGTCGTAAGAGCCGATGAAAGCAGCTAAGTAGGGATTATTTTTGAACACCGAGATCGCATAGCCCACAGCTTCTGGACAAACAGCGACATCAGCATCCACAAAAAACAGAATATCTCCCTTTGCAGCTTGGGCACCCAAATTCCTTGCCCGCGCTGGCCCCCCGCATTCGGGAATCCTGATCACTTTGGCGCCGAATTCGTTGGCCAGACGCCAGGAACCGTCGCTTTCGCCATCTGCTACTACAATAATCTCGATCGGCCTGGGCACAGCTTGAGCCAGTTTTGACAAACAGGTGCGGAAGAAAGCGCCCCCGTTGTGGACTGGGATAATAACGGATACAGTGGGGTCGGCGGTAGAAATCATTACCTAAATTGTTTAAATTGCAGGGGCTAAAATTTGCTGGAATTTTATTGGTGCTACTTTACGAAGGGTAAAATCAGCTCTACTTTTTTATTTATAACTCGATTGCTGTTTGTCTTCAACTAGATTTTTTTCTGGTATTCTCGATTTGATTTTCCCCATTCTTACCTGTATTTTACGCCATATCTTGCTGAGACTGACCTTATGTAGACAACAGCTTTACAAAATCTTTAAATATATCATTGTTTGTGTAAACTTCGGAAAAAGCCCCAGCAGCAATTTGGTACGGCTGTGGTGCAATGCACAAGACTTTGATTTTATAAGTAAGCCCACCGTATAAAATCAAACATCGTTTATACGGACACCCGGTAACTGTCAGGACTGGCCCGGTACAATTTCTTTTACAGACCTCATCCGCGAGTGACTCCTGCACCAAGTCTTGATCGCGACTGCGGACTCAATGCACATTTTATGACTTTTGGCAATATATTTAAAATATACGTCTTAAAATTTCCGACGCTGTACGATCGAGCTTTGGTAATTTGCTAACATACCCTTAGCCAGCTCCCTTTGAGTCAAAATTTTTACATAAACAAGTTTTTATATTACATGAACACCTCCCAAAACAATTTAAATCAGGCATTAGTTTCAGTCATCATACCAGCTTTCAACGCTGAAACTTTTATTGCTAGAACATTAGAATCTGTTTTATCTCAAACTTATCGAAACATAGAAGTTTTAGTAGTTGACGACGGCTCTACAGATACAACTGCCGAAATCGTCAAATCTTTTGCTCAAAAAGATAGCCGAGTCAGCTTATTCAAACAGTCAAATGCCGGCGTCGCCACCGCTCGCAACCTAGCCATTGCAAAATCAAAAGGCGAATATATTGCTCCCATCGATGCCGACGATATTTGGTATCCGCAAAACCTAGAAAAACAAGTCGAATGCTTAATTAAATCAGAACAATCCGTAGGGGTTGTCTATTCCTGGTCACTTGATATCAACGAAAAAGACTTACTCACAGGTGGATTTTACAACTCCACCATCGAAGGAGAAGTATACAAAGCTTTAGTTTATAAATATTTTATGGGTAATGCGAGTTCATCTCTGATCCGCCGCATTTGTTTCGAGAGAGTCGGTGGTTACAATTGCAAATTGAAAGCCGAAAACGCCCAAGGCTGCGAAGACTTGGAACTTTTTCTCCGCATCGCTGAACATTATCAATTTAAAGTAGTGCCAGAATTTTTAGTTGGCTACCGACAGATTCCCAGCAGTATGTCTTGCAACTATGCAGCAATGGCAAAATCTCACTCTCTAATTATGGCAGATGTCCGGGAGCGGCATCCTGAAATTCCTGCCAATATTTATCGCTGGTCTAGCAGCAGTTTTTATATATACAATTTAGCCGTTAAAAGCAACCGTAACGGCAACCATCGGAGTACATTATTTTGGCTGTATCGAGCTTTTAGAGAAGATTTATTAATGACACTTTTGCGCCACAATTTGTACGTGCTGTCAATAGAAAGTATATTAAAAATAATAGTTCCACCGCCAAGTGGATCAGGGTTAGAGTTAAAACAAGCATCAGAATCGAGTGAAGGGACGACACTTGCTAAGATTGAGACGCGAACAAAAGTTCACAGAATACTGCCGTCGCAGGTATATGAAAGAATGCGGTTCAATAGTTTAGCCAATCGAAAATCTAAATAAACCCAACCTTGAAAAACCCGGTTTTTTGAAGAAACCGGGTTTTTGAGGAAGCTAGAGGGCGTTTAATTCTGCCTGGTTGGTCGCTCAAGAACCAGGAAAAAGGGTTAAATAAAAGAATTTTTATTTTCCATTCTTCCTTCTTCCTTCTTCCTTCTCCCTTTTACTTAATCTCTCTAAGCGTGAGAAGCTGTAGCCGTTTGAGCTTTTGGTTGCTGGCCGTCTGGCGCCAGGGATTCCCCTTCAATAAACGAGCGCAACATCCAAGCCATTTGTTCGTGCTGTTCCATCAAACCCGTCAAAAAGTCTGCGGTTCCGTCATCCTTAAACTCTTCACCGCACTGTTCGACGTGTTGGCGGAGATTGCGAATAATCAGTTCGTGGTCGTCAACTAAACGCGAGACCATTTCCGTAGCCAAAGGCAAATCGCCGATATGTTCTTTAATCGAGCCATACTTCAGAAAACCCTCAGCAGTACCAATTGGATAGCCACCTAAAGTTCTCACCCGTTCGGCCATAGCATCGATATTTACTGTTAACGCCTGATAGTGTTCTTCCCACAACTGGTGGAGCGATCTAAACTGCGGGCCCACTACATCCCAGTGATACTTTTTGGTTTTGATTAACAGCAGATAAGCATCTGCCAGGTCGTGATTCAATAGTTCGATAACGCCTGCACGCTGCTCGTCCGATAAGCCTATGTTTAACTTACGCATTGAAAATTGTTCCTTCAACTCTAACTTTACATTTATTAGAACAAATTTCGCCTGCCACTTACATCAACCCAGAGGACGATCGAAGACGATCGCACTTTAGTAAAATATCTGCTTTTCAGGTTAAAGTGATTGCAATATTGATACCCTTAGATAGATGCAATTAAACTTATTGTTCCGAAGCACCTTTGATTGGCGAACACAGCAATTGCCCGCAGGTGAACCCCCGCTCAATCCCGCTATAGAAAAAGGCTGCATTCTGATTGCCAGTAAAAATTAAGGAATTTATAAGGAATTTATGCCGAAATTAACCAACCTCCCACACACTTAATTGTGCGGGCTGCTTTCAATGACGGCATAAGAGATTTGCAATTAAATATAACCGCATTTATCCTAGAAAGCTAGGAAACAGATTTTCTGACATGAGCGGTGCTGACCTCTGTGATTGGGATGCTAGAAATGATATTGAGTCAAACCGTTAAATCGACGTTCCAGGATGCTACCAAGAAACAGACGCGCGATCCCCATCTAAACTTTATGGCAAAAGTGGCGGAAGACCCAGATCAAATACAGCCATGAAACCCTTGGCCCCATCGAGTAGACCGAAAGAGAGAACCTGTTTGCTCGCTTCACCTTCAGGAAGACTTGCGCCGCTGTGACCACCCCAGCACTAAGCCGAACGTATCAACGGCAGTGTAGCGTTTTGGGTCCCCATGAAGGCTTTGTCAAACCCGACACTTGAACCATCGTTATGGCCACTGGTTAAACCTGGTTCTTAACGGAGGGCGCCTCCAGGACAGATAAAAAAACCAGTCCTCTGTGTTTGCGCGAAGGAGGAGATAGAGGGCATTGCAGTTTGTCCTATGTGGGGAATACGGGGTAAAGTAGCGGTAGGAAAGATTTATCCATACTTTTACTAACTGTGCTACTTTCATTGTTAGCTGTAAACCATCATGCGGGAAATCTGCCAGAGCGTGGAAACCATATTTCAACTGCTGTTAGACGAACTTAAAAAGTCCACTCGCGCGTCTGAGCAGAACTGCCAAGATGTAGCAGGGCGACTCGCAGCAGAAGTCAACAGGATATGCACTGAAAGCCAGCGGATTCAAGCCTCCGGAGATATAGAAGGTTCAGCCCAGAGCCTCGCTCAGCACCGCTTGCAACAATGCCTCCACTATTACAATTTAGGCTCCGGCCCCGGGCGAGTAGAATTGCACAGTACCCTCAGCGCGATCGTCTATCGCTACATCACCCCTCCGCAGGTGCAGTCTAGCTATCAGGCGCGAGTAGAACTGATCAAAGATTTTTTGCAAGGATTTTATCTCGAAGCTTTAAAGGCATTCCGGCGCGAAACCCAACTGCCACCTACCTACAGTCCCCGCACTCGCTTAGAACTAGCAGAGTACATGGCCTTTGTAGAGCGCTTCGGCAAGCGGCGCATTCCTTTACCTCGGAACCGCAGCCAGCAACTAATTATTTTACGGGCCCAAACGTTTTCCCAGCAGCAGCCCAAAGAAACCTCCGTAGATATGGAACAAGCCGCCGACGGAGGGGCTTCTGATTCCGACCAAACTTGGAATGACACCTCGGTGCACTCTGTGCGGGAAGCGATGGCCGGACAGGGTTCGGCGGCAATTCGTCCGCTAGGCGACGAGTCAGAATCTCTGCGGCAAAACGTGATTGACGAATTAGTGGGTTACTTGAAAGAGCGCAATCAACAAGACTGCGCCGATTACTTCGTGCTGCGCTTGCAAGACTTGCCGACTAATGAAATAGAGTCGCTTCTGGGGATAACTCCCCGCCAAAGAGATTATTTGCAGCAGCGCTTCAAGTACCATTTGCTCAGGTTCGCCATGTCGCACCGCTGGGAACTCGTTCACCAGTGGCTGGAAGCAGACTTAGACCGCAATTTGGGTTTGCTGCCTTCTCAGTGGCAGGCTTTTGGCGAGCAAATTGGTCCAGAGGGACAGCGTTTGCTAAAGTTGAAACAACAGGGTCTGTCAGAGTCAGCGATCGCCCAAACCCTGGGCAGCACGGTAGCCCAGGTACAGAAGCGGTGGTTTAAATTGCTGGAACTTGCGTGGGAATTGCGAAATCGTTCAGATTCCGG
Organism: Microcoleus sp. K5-D4; assembly: GCF_036704575.1. NCBI lineage: Bacteria > Bacillati > Cyanobacteriota > Cyanophyceae > Oscillatoriales > Microcoleaceae > Microcoleus > Microcoleus sp. K5-D4. The sequence goes on along the minus strand of NZ_JAUBSD010000088.1, from coordinate 5,788 downwards.
AGAAGGGGCATCTAGTGATGAATAACGAAACGAACAGGGATGCAGAGGCTTTCGATCGCCATTTTTTAGACTGGATATTGCAGGCGCCGATCGCGAATACCTCTAACGAAGATGAGGAAAACCTCAATCCATCCCCTCGCTCAGAAGAGTGGGGCGACACAGACGACAATTCCGGGGTGGAATACTGGGAATGGGACGAACCAGACCCGCTGGACTATCAAGTGGGGGCGCACAGCAATGCACCCGCACAACCGCTGACAATTGGAGAAATACCGACCGTGCAAGACCGTTTTCAGACCTTGTTAAAAGAAAGGCTTAGAGCCGAAATTGAATCTAACCCGCCGCTGTTCCCCTGGGAAACAGAATTCAAAAGCTACGACCACGATTATCCAGACGATGTAGCCCCGCAATGGGTTCCCCCCCTACACCTCTGGACTCCCCAACTACAAAATATCAGGTGGGGCCGCCTGCCGATTCCGATCGCCCAAGGGGTTTTTGCTCAACTGCTAGAACCTTGTCAGGAACTGGTAATGTCGTCGCTGCGGCAAGGCTCAAAGTTAGTTCGCGCTGTAGATGGCTTATTTCCGGGCCAGTCTCAGGAACTCAACGAATTGGCTGGTTTAGTGCTCCGAGGTTCTTTGCGGGGACTTCTAGATTTAGAAGATTTCCCGAATTACGAAGCAGCCAGTACCGATCAACAAATGGTGCTGTCGCTGTTGGCGGCTAAGGAAATCATTGAGTCTCTAACTCTCGATTGTCCTGTGAATCAGCCGCCGGTTTCGCGGGAGTGGCTGACTGGTTTGGGTGCGCTGACTCTGGAGGCTCAATACCTCTCGAACCCCAACAGAGAACAGCCAATGCCGTGTTTAAGAGTTGAGTGCCAATTTCCGGGGGCAGGAAGTTTGGAACTCAGGGGAGGAGATGCCGAAGCAACTGCACATCGTCCGAATTCCGGGCATTTAAGTGTGGAGTTGTTTGACCCACAACCTAACAAGACTTATGCCCTAGAAGTTCGATTCCAAAACTTCGAGACCAGACCTTTGATGTTTGCTATTCGTCCAATTTGGGCAGGACAAGATAGCAATTAGAAAGGTCTATTTAGAGTAAATAATTTAGGTTTTTACTCTCTGGTTTGACCTCACACAAAAACAGATGCAATCCCTCGACTTTGGTCGTGGAAAGCGAAAAAATTTAGATCTTAGTTCAAGCCCCCAGATTCATCGGTGGAGTAAATCTAAAATCTAAAATCTAAAATCTACAATCTACTGCTCGTTGACTTGGATGGGTGCACATGACAACTGATAACCTGCGAAATATACCTGTTTTGGGTAAGCTGTGGGAGCAGATTGAGGCCATGCCTCCGCCGGTGATTGAGGATTCTTTACTGCTGCGAATCCTAGTTCAGTTGTTGGTAATTGTGGGAATTGTGGCTACTGACGTTGCTGCTGAAGAACCCCTGAACCTGTGGGCTGTGCCTGTTAGTATTGTGGGAGCAACTTGGAGTTGGTACCGCCGCCGCGATCGCAATGTAGCTGCTAAGTTCTGCATAGCTATTGGAATGCTGGTGGCGCTGTTCGCTTTTTTTAGCCGCTTGGTGGGAGAATTAAATGATACGCGGTTAGTTTTGGCGCAACTGTTAATCCAACTTCAAGTGCTGCACAGTTTCGATTTGCCTCGCCGCAAGGATTTAGGCTATTCGATGGTAATCGGGCTAATTTTGTTAGGGGTAGCAGCGACTCTCAGCCAAACCTTGACTTTTGCGCCGCTATTGTTGGTGTTTTTGGCTTTAGCGCTTCCGACTTTGGTTTTGGATTATCGATCGCGTTTGGGATTTGTGAAGCCAGAAGCCCTTGGCCAAAAAGCACAAGGTAAAGGGAAAAATGAAAGCCTGTCGCTATTTGCTGCTACTTTATCCCCAAAGTATTTTGGTTGGCTGCTGCTGATAACTGTCGGGTTGGGGCTGACTATTTTTGCGTTTTTGCCGCGCCTCCCTGGCTATCAGTTGCGGACTTTTCCGGTGAGTGCTCCTATTGAATATCAGGGGGAGTTTGACTCGCGCAGCATTATAAATCCGGGGTATGTCAGAGGGGGAAATCAAAAAGGAACTGGCGGAGGAAGGGGGAGAAACCCTGACAAAGGGCCAGGAGAGGTGGACTCTACTTTTTATTACGGTTTCAACCAGCGCATTAATCAAAATTTGCGCGGGGAAATGAAACCTCAAGTGGTGATGCGGGTGCGATCGCAGGCTGCGGGTTTTTGGCGGGTGTTGGGATTCGACAAATACACCGGTCAGGGTTGGGAAATTTCTCGCAACGAACAAGCTCAAAAGCTGACTCGACCTAGGTGGTCTTATCAATTTTATCTGAATCCTTTTCCCAATGCGCCTCGGACTCAAGAGGTGATTCAAAGTTATACTATTGTTGCTCCATTGCCGAATTTGATTCCGGCTTTAAACAAGCCGAAGGAGCTTTATTTTCCGAGTCCAGAGGCGGCGATTGATGCGGAGGGGGGTTTGCGAGCTCCTGCGGAATTGGGAGAGGGTGTGACTTATACAGTTATTTCTAATGTGCCTTTTCGCGATCGCTCTGTGTTGGGGAAAACTGGTACTAATTACCCGAAAAATATTCGCAACTTCTATTTGGATGTGCCGCCGGAAATTGCCCAGAAGGTGCGAGAAAAAACAGAAGAAATATTGGCGGCCAGAACTAGAGTATCTCAGTCGGACAGACCGATCGATTCTCCTTACGAAAAAGCTTTGTATTTGGCTCAATATTTAAAGCAAAATCCGAATTACAAAATAGAAAAAGCTTTGCCTTACTTAGAAGAAGGTGAAGATTTAGTCGAGGCTTTTCTGTTTGGCTATAAAAACACCCAGGAGGGCAAAAAAGTTACAGGTGGATATCCCGACCACTTTTCGACGGTACTGACAATTATGCTGAGGTCGATCGGGATTCCGGCGCGACTGGCGGGGGGTTTCGATACGGGGGAATTTAACCCGTTTACTGGTTACTATGTTGTGAAAAATACCGATGCTTTCTTGATGACGGAGGTATATTTTCCCAATAATGGCTGGTTTGGTTTTAATCCGATTCCCGGTTATCCGCTGATTCCGGCTTCGGTAGAAGACAACCAGACTTTTAGTGCGCTGGAATCGTTTTGGAAGTGGGTCGCGGGTTGGCTACCGACTCCTCTCAGAAGTGGGCTCGATTCAGTCATAGGTTTTGTAATTGGCTGGATAACTTTGATTGTGGGCTGGTTTCTGGGACAGTTTGCTAAGGGTTGGGTGGGGTTATTTACTGGTTTGATTGCTGCGATCGCCTTTGGCTTTATTGGCTGGTTAATTTGGCAACTGTGGCGCAAGTGGCGCCACCGCCGCTGGCTGGCGAAGTTGCCGCCGGTGGAGGGGGTTTATCAGGAAATGCTGAAGGATTTGGCGAGTAGGGGATTTGCCAAGCAGAAAGCTCAAACGCCTTTGGAGTATGCTGAGGCAATGCGCGGCAATCATGCAACTGATGAAGCTGAGGTAATTGATGAAGTTTCACAAGCTTACGTGCGGTGGAAGTATGGCGGGGAAGCGGGTAATTTGAACCAGTTGCGGCGGTTGGTGGAAAATTTGAGGCGATCGCACTTGAAGAAACTCAAAAAGTTAAGATAGAAATCGGCGATGGAAAGAGACTGTTGACGAATTAAAAAAGGGTCAAGCCAAACATCCCATAATCATGGAAAAAAAACTCTGATGAGCCAGAGGGAAAAAGAGCAAAAAAACTAGAGACACGGGTCAAGCCAATCGGAATGTTACGCCAAAACGCCCACATTCTTGAAATATTCATAGCTGCAGCAGTCACAATATGTTGTAGACGAGTTTTGGCAAGACCCATGTAATATCAAATCCGGCTGCGCCGGAATGATATCAAATCCTTGCTTCAAAAGTCGGGCGTAAAGTCGAATCCCGAGGCCAACAAATAATTCGCGCAATTTTCATTTTTTTGACTCACAGTCAACAGTCAACAGTCAACAATTACGGACGGTGCAACCGGAATCGATATAATACCCATCTCTTGTGAAATTTATCCGGCTTTAAAAACTTTAGAAATTCTTAAAGTTTTGATTTAATCTGCTTAAATGGGGTTAAAGTTAAAAATTTTAAGAAATTTTTTTTAGTTATTTAGTAATGCACAAATCCACCTTTTTGTCAAATTAATTTAGATGCGTTTACCCTGTACCTGCACGCAGGCAAAAAATCCGGTTTCTGCGTGAATATCTCAAGCGATTATCCACGATTTTTCCTAGAAACCGGGTTGTTTAGGTTGATTGTGCGTAAGTCTGGTTAAGCAAACTTAATTTTCAAATAATCATCCTCCATCTTCGCCCCTGAAGGTTGCAGCGCCGCTAAAGCTTGCGGTAACACCAAATTACGGCGGTGATTCCCAATCCGAACATTCAACTCATCTCCCGTTTTGCTCAACTGGATCTGATCCTTAGCAATTCCGGGCAAATACAGCTCAAGACTATATTGATTGTTTTCTTGCACAATCTTAATCGTATTTTCTTTGTAATAAACTTGACTGGGATCTTCGTCTTTGTAAAGGGTTTCTTTCAACCGTTCCAAAGCTGCCAAACCGCACATTTCTTCAGAATAAAGTGGCACTTCCTTAACTGGCAGGGGCATGAAATCTGAGTGAATTTCCTGACGGTACTGCTCCTGGCTTTCTTTCCACCGTTTAAAAAATGGGTCAGTTACTTCGGCTGGAATAATCCGGTTAGCCACTACTAAATCTGTGGCTACATTGTACAAACTCAAATAGGCATGAGCGCGCAGAGACTCTTTAATTACCATTTTTTCTGGATTGGTAACTAATCTTACCGAAGTCACAGTATTGTCCGTTAAAACCTTTTCCAAAGCTTCGATTTGTTCGTAAAATTCGTAAGGTGCATCCATCACCTCTTTGTCAGGTAAAGAAAAACCCGCAATTGGTCTAAAAATAGGTTCAACTAAAGGTCTAAGGGCGGCTGATATGCCTTGCAGCGGCTTGTAAAATTTTCTCATGTACCAGCCGCCAACTTCCGGCAAACTTAGCAGTCTCAATGCTGTGCCAGTCGGAGCAGAATCGATAATTAAAACATCAAATTCGCCTTCGTCGTAATGCCGCTTCATCCGCACTAAACCGAAGATTTCATCCATTCCGGGCAAGATGGCTAATTCTTCAGCTTGCACCCCTTCGAGTCCCTGCGCTCGCAAGACTTGAGTAATGTAGCGCTTAACTGCTCCCCAATTGCCTTCTAATTCCCTGAGAGCGTCTAATTCTGCTCCCCACAAATTCGGTTTCACCAGCCGCGAATCGTGCCCGAGTTCCATGTCAAAGCTGTCGGCTAAGGAGTGAGCGGGATCTGTACTCAGCACTAGGGTTTTGTATCCCAATTCGGCACATCGCAGCCCCGTCGCAGCGGCTACGGAGGTTTTGCCGACGCCGCCTTTTCCAGTCATTAATATTAAGCGCATTGATTGTTTAGCTCGCCTGAAAGTAATTTACTCCTATATTGTAACGTTATGTAACAAAAATTAATTTTGTGGGGGAATTAATTTGGGCGATCGCCCACCGCTGAACCCAGCACCTTTCCCGTGATCCAGGAAATTGCTGCAATGTCAAGCTCAGTTAAAATTACTTATCTCAGATATCAATTGCAACAAATAAAAATCCATCAGCGTTCATCCATTGGTAACAAGTTAAGCTTGTATGGCAGTTGTCAAGGGGGTTTGAGAAGATGTCTCAAAGAAAAATTGGTTCTG
>NZ_JAUBSD010000087.1:0-33689 GCF_036704575.1 Microcoleus sp. K5-D4 | reverse complement strand
ATTAGCTATAACCTGCAATCTGCTCCACTTCAGCCAAACCCTTCATTATAGCATAAAATTATTTTGCAAGAGGTCTATTATCTGTAGCAAAACTTTAGGAAAGTGGTATAACGCCAGCCGAAATGATGAGAGCGGGAGGTCCCACTTCTGCCACGAAATTTTGGGCATCTTCTGATTCAAATTACGACCACGGTATTAGTTCGGCTAGCTGCACCCAACGATTAGTCGCTGCCAACTTTCCTTCCAAGAGCAGCTTAAAGTCTTGGGCTGAGCTTGGGGTGGGTTCAACTTTTCGGTAGACGGGAGCCAACGATAATGCACGGGTTTTGAACTATTTTACCGGTTTTTCCTGCACGCTTACCACCCACCTACTGCTCGCCCATCCAATCCCCCTCACTTTTTTCCCTTTTTTCAGCAAGCCCTAATTACAGGCTTTTTCACGTATAAAGTGGCAACAAGAAAAGAGTTAAAGTTTAATAGTTATTACATTTTCGACCAATAGTAATAAAGGAATATTGGGACGGGGGCTGGTTTACGAGATTATCGGTGGTAGCCAATTATTTAGTGAAACCAGCCACCACTTTTTACAACTGTCCGAAACCTTTTTTTGGCTTATCTTTTTTCTTTTTCTTCTTCTGCTGGGCACCCATATAGCCACGGGAACCGGGCTGCATTCCGGGGCCACCCATTCCGGGCATTCCGGGCATTCCCGGCAATCCTCCCATTCCTGTAAAGTTGCCTTGACTCATTTGCTGCATCATTGTACGCATTTTCTGGAAATCGCTCACCAGCTTAGTTACGTCGTTTTCAGCGTAGCCTGCGCCTTTGCCGATGCGGCGGCGGCGGGATGGAGAACTTGCTAAAAGTTCGGGATTGCGGCGTTCTTCAACTGTCATCGAATTGATCATGGCTTCGGTGCGTTTTAGCTGCACTTCTCCCTGCCGCATTTGTTCGTCTGAGAGTTTGTTCATCCCCGGAATCATTTTCATGATGCCGCCGAGGGAACCCATATTTTTTAACAGTCTGGTTTGTTTGAGAAAGTCGGTAAAGTCAAACTTTGCCGTGAGCATTTTCTCTTGCATTTTTTCGGCATCGGCGATGTCGAATTCTTCTTGCGCTTTTTCTACGAGGGTCAAGACATCGCCCATGCCTAGTATTCTCGATGCCATGCGATCGGGATAAAATGGTTGCAATGCTTCCACTTTTTCGCCAACTCCGACAAATTTAATCGGCGCGCCGGATATTTGCCGCACTGACAAGGCTGCACCGCCGCGGCTGTCGCCGTCTAATTTGGTTAAGATTGCGCCGGTAATGCCGATTTGTTCATGAAAAGTGCGGGTTAAATTGGCTGCTTCTTGGCCGGTCATGGCATCAACAACTAACAGTGTTTCGTGGGGTTGTACTGTTTGTTTGATGCGGCCCAATTCTGCCATCATGTCTTGGTCGATTTGCAGGCGGCCTGCGGTATCGACGATGATGGTATCAATGCCAATTTGTTTGCCGTGTTCGATGCCTTGGCGGGCAATTTCTACGGGGTCAATGTCTTTGCCTAATTCAAATACGGGTACGTCGATTTGTTTGCCGAGGGTCAGCAATTGGTCGATCGCGGCTGGTCGATAAATGTCGGTTGCGACTAGCAGTGCGGTACGATTTTGTTTGCGGAGGTGCAGTGCTAGTTTGGCGGTAGCTGTGGTTTTCCCGGTTCCTTGCAAACCGGCCATCAGGATCACTGTGGGCCCGGATTCGGCGGTGGCGAGGGGTACGTTGGTTTCCCCCATGACGCGCACGAGTTCGTCGTGAACGATTTTGATGAATTGTTGGTCGGGACGGACGCCTGAAACTACTTCTGCTCCTTGTGCTTTGGCTGCTACCTCTCCGATGAAGTTTTTGACGACTTGGAGGTTGACATCGGCTTCCAGGAGGGCGCGACGGACTTCTTTGAGGGCGTCTTGGATGTTAGACTCGGAGATTTTATTCTGTCCGCGCAGTTTTTTCCAGGTGGATTCGAGTCGATCGGCAAGGGCTTCAAACATAGGGCATTGTTGGCTAGTCAGTCTTTTTTATTTTAGGGCTAAATGGGGCTGTTTGGATGCAAGTTTTGGGAAAAGTTGGATGTTTTTATTTTTTAACCGCTGATGCTCGCGGATTAACGCGCTATGAGTTGGGATCTTTTGTTATATAGTTACTGTCTATTAGTGATAATAATGCCTGCGATGATTAACAACGTACTAAAGAGATGAACTAAGGCGATCGGTTCATTGAGGATAAGCCACGCACCAAGACCGCTAAAGACTGGAATCATGTAGTAAATTAAAGCTGTGCGGGAAGGGCCAATTAGGGCGATCGCCTGATTCCATGCGAGATAAGCCACTACTGAAGAAAGCACTCCAACGTAGAGCAATGCCCTCACGATGGCTGGATTAAAGACAACAGGATGATAAATCCAACATTCAAGGGCATATAAGGGTACTAAAAATAATAGCCCTAAACTAAAAGTACATAAGCTAAAGGTTGTGATGTGCATGGTCGATGGCTTGCGTTTGACTAACATGGTGTAGCCAGCGAAGATTATGGCCGCCAATAGCATATAAATATCGCCAATGGCGAAAGAAATATTGAGTAATTTTTCTAAAGAACCTCCTGCGAGCAAAAGTATAACACCGCTGACGGTGATCGCAATTCCCGCGAACCGCGTCAAAAAAATAATTTCTCCATAAAAAATTCTAGACATTAGTACGATAAAAATAGGGGAAGAAGCAGCGATTAATGACAAGTTTGTGGCCTGTGTTGTGTGACCTGCAATATAGATTAATGTGTTAAAAGCAGTCACGCCTAAAAAACCCGATACAGCCAAGTATAGCAGATGTTTTTGTACCAATTTCCAGTCGGCGACTGTCGTTTTAATGGCGAATGGTGTCAGAGTTACAACAGCTATCGTCCATCGCAAAAAGGCTAGTCCTACAGGTAGAATATCTTGATTAAAAGCTCTGGCAACAATGAAGTTACCAGCCCATATTAAAGTAGCAACTAATGCTAACAAATAACCGATTAGTATGAGATATTTAGGCTGTGATTTACCTAATTCCTCGCTATTTTTATAATTTTTATTATTCTTCATTATCATTGATGATATCGTTTGGAACTCGATCGGTATTCGATCAACCTCCAGTATACCTAGCTCATCTGCCAGTGTTAAAACTTCGGCAATATCCCTAGATTAGGAACAAGCTGGAGTTTAGGGCATTCATAATACCTGAGATTTCGTACAATTAGGACTAACGCATGAGAACCCAGAAAGTGGTTTTTTTTACCAAAATACTTCGTTACAGCCTGCATATTCCATAAAAAACCCGCTTTCTTTGGTTGCAGTGCGTCCAAGGCTGTGCGTAAGTCCTATTTGTCATCTGTCTAAAGTTAGGATTTTTCCTACATAGCTCATCCTTTATATTAGTTTATTAAGGTATTAGCAGGATATTTTTATGAAGCGAGTCCATTGGTGCAGAGGTTTGTTGCTCCATGGGATGTTGTCTTTTACTCTAGCGACTGTTGACGCACAAGTGGCACAGGCTCAGCGCCCGATTCATATCAAAGCCTGATGAAAATTCAAAATTGCGTTCAGTTTGGTTTGTTATGCTAGCCGGAAAACCTGGATAGCCAAACACAAAAATTGGTGTACCAACTGTCGCTTGTTCAGAATCGCCTAAAGTTACAACTGGATAATATTTAGTGCTCTTAAATGTTACGACTGCTAAATCAGGAGCATTCTGGCCTTTCTGCAATAGTACACTACGGGTTACTTGATAGTCTTTTCCTGTAGAAGTGCGAATCGTATAGGTATCCGGAGCGGCAACAACGTGATTAGCTGTCAAAACCGTGTAAGTCGGGCCTTGTTTGGTAATAATAAATCGCGACCCGCCACCGCTTGTTTTTTGATCAATTTAAACCGGTGACAGATTCAGCTAATTTTGCAATTTATGGCGAAGATATAGTCAAAACTGGTGGTTGTGCACAAACAACTATTACTGTTTTAAGACTTCTGCAAAGTACAGTTGCTTAGAGATAGATTTTCCGCTATCGGTAGGGACACGGCACTGCCGTGTCCGACGCAAAATTGCCGTGTCCCCTACCCGGAACTCGCTCTCTAGCCCGTCTAATTTCCTACAAATAACCTAAGCCAAAAACTGGAATTGAGAACCGTTAACTGCCAAAGCAAACGGACTTGCCTGTTCAAATGCACCGACAAGTTCAAAGTTGTCCGTGTCTAAAACTATCCCCACAATCTGTCCGGTAATTATGTTTTCAATCACCATGTCGTTGATAATTCCATCATTATCGTAAGCAATCAAATTGTCGTCTTCAAAGAAAAGGTCTAGTTCTGTTAAACCGTCCGTCAAACCGATGTGATCGCCCTCGTCAAAATTAAAATCGGTAACGACATCTGCTCCATCTATACCAAATGCTTCATCGTTGCTTCTGAGCACGAATATGTCAGCACCGATGCCTCCGGTGAGCACGTCAACTCCCCGATCGCCTGCTAAGAAATCGTTGCCCTCATTGCCGTCTAAATCGTCGTCTCCTTGCCCTCCCCGCAGGATATCGTTCCCGAACCCTCCAAAGATAAGGTCATTTCCGGCGTCGCCCCTAACTACGTCGTTGCCATCATTTCCATCCAGGCGATCGTCCTCTTTCCCGCCGTAAATTATGTCATTTCCGCCGCCACCAGCGATAATATCATTGCCATTATTTCCTAACAGACGTTCGTTGGAATCCGATGAACCTCCTATAGTATCGTTGCCATCAAGTCCCCAAACTCCCCAGGGAAAAGACGACAAATTTCCATTCCCTACGTTAATCTCATCGGGTGTAGCGAATGCCAAAAGACGTGGCCCGCCGCCAGCAAATACAGGAAATCCCGCCACATCGCTGATAAGATTGTTAACCGTTAAAGCCATAACTATGTCCTTTTAAAAATCCTGTTAGCTGTATTATACATTTTAATTATTCCCTTGCCAAATAGCAAGGAAGTTTGGATTTTAGTCGCAACTTTTATTTCCTCAATTAATGACAAGCAACCTGCTGGTCTATAGTCAACTACAATTACCAATACTTCGCCTACGCCAACGTATAAGTTATCAATTCCCAATTCCCAATTCCCAATTACCAGGGCTGTGCTTCATTCAACCCAAACCTGCTATATATCTCGCATCAGAGTCAAATAGCATTAGTTGCTGACACTATCCGCTACTGCCTACCGCTTATAATGGGTGTTACCCCCCAGGCGGTAAACACGTTAATATCACCTATAACGTCGAGACTGAGAGGTTGTTTGTGAATAAAAGTAAAAGTCCCTGGGCCCATCGTCCGAGAAAAAACCCAGTTTCCGATACCCACACACAAACTTTACACACAGGATTTAAGCTCTTTACAAAGCCATAATCGCCGATCGCTGACATTTTTTGGCAAAATCCACTGCTTTCAGGTGTTTTACTCATGTCTACTCCTAAATCGTCTTCCCATCAAAACAACAACTCTGTAAAATCGCCAGCGACAGATATCGTTCCAACAAAGCAAGACAGTAACAATCTGCCCAGCGAACCAAGTATAGAACAGCTACTGGAAGCTTTGGCGGGCAAAGTACCCAGTCAATCTTCTGAAATCGAACCGTTGAAAACGTGGAAACAAGATTTACAGCGATTGTTTCAATTTCTCGGCGATCGCCACGTTTTAATCGCAGTAATGCAACCGGGAACTTTTGCCCTGCGTTACGCTAACGCGGCATTTTGTCGCTTGGCCGGTTGGGAGGAAACGCCCTTGGCAACTCAATTTACCAACGGTGGGTTTGCAGAAACCGACATCACTCTGCTGGAACTGTTGGAGGATTGGGGCGGCAGAACAGCAGAACAATTGTACCGTCGCCACCTTTTGCACTGGGTATTTAAGCAATATTATCAAATTGACATTGACGGTTTGCGGGTGCTAGACCAACCTGTCACGGCGAGTGTAAAAAACCCCAAACACCGAGAAGCGAGATTCATTGAATTTTGGCTGGGTTCGGAACAGTTAAAAATTACTCGAATTGACTCAAAAATAGATGAATTTGGGGATGTTTCTTTAAGATTAATGCCTGTTGCAGAACGGGAAGCTTGGCTGATGCAGCCGAATCAACTGGAAAATTTAGCCGATCGATTGCAGTTGGATAATTACCGCGTAGAAGGTTTGTTGCTGCTAGAAGGTTTTGATGTCACGGTGCAGGAGCAAATTCGGCGGCTGACTCAGTTATTGATCGATCAAGATTCGATGCTGCGGCCAGACAAATTTGAGAGAATCGATCGGTGTTTGCGATCGCTCTTCAATGCTGACGGCACTTTGTTGCTGCGACCAGACGGCGATCAGGTACAGCTATTAGTTGCAAAAGACGGCCAAAATTTGCAGCCGATTCTTTATTCAATGCACTCCCTAGAAGCTTCTCACTTTTTGAAGGCCACAGCAGCAAATCAAGTTTGGAACGTGCCAGACTTGCGTAGGGAGTGCGAAACAGAGTGCGATCGAACTTTGCGGAGAATGGGAACTCGATCGATGCTGCTAGTACCCCTGGTAGTCAAATCCGTCACCCGCGAGGGGTGCGGGCAGCGGATTTTGGGTGTTGTGGGGCTGTTGTGCGATCGGCCAAACCACTTCAACGGCATTGACGCTCAACACGCCCAAGAACTCATTCCCGCTTTCATTGCAGCCCTGCGGCAAGCTATCCAGGAGCGGTTTACCCACATTCACAATATCCACCCCGCAGTCGAGTGGCGGTTCGCCCAAGAAGCAGAAAGGCGAAGTTGGGGACTACCTCCAGAAACAATCGTATTTGCTGACGTTCATCCGCTGTACGGAATTTCGGACATTCGCGGTTCTAGCGATGAAAGAAACCGAGCCATTCAAACTGATTTGCTCGAACAATTTCGCTTAGGTTTAGTCATAGCTGATGCTGTTTGCCAAACACAAACTACCCACCTCGGCGAGCAACTGCGGCTCGACTTGCTCGACTACATCCAGCATTTAAAACAAAAAGTAACAGTCGATATGGAGGTGCGAGCAGCCGAGTATTTAAACGAGCATTTAGAAGTATATTTTGACTATTTTGTGCAGTGCGGGCCCAAGGTTCAGGCAGCCGTTGAAGCTTACCAAGCAGCCTGTGACAACGAACATAACTGCGTTTACAGCGATCGCAACCGCTACGACCAAATGCTGAACCTAATCAGCACCAAACTCCAAGAAACCTGGGCCCGCTGGCAAGAAAAAATGCAGCAAATTTTGCCCCACTACTGCGACATCGAATGCACCGACGGCATCGATCACATGATTTATGTAGGAAAATCGATCGACCCCACATTCAGCCAGTTTCACCTACACAGTTTGCGGTACGAACAACTGCGAGCAATTTGCGACTGCGGCCGCACAGTTTTTCGCCTGCAAGCCGAGTCTCAAATTAACATGGAACTCGCACATTTAGTATTAGTACAGAATACGACGATCGACATTTTTCACAACGAAAACACCGAAAAAATGTTTGATGTCAAAGGCACTCGCGACATCCGCTACGAACTTGTCAAAAAGCGGATCGAAAAAGCCGTTGACAAAGACGCACAAGAGCGAATTACCCAGCCAGGAATGTTAACGGTAGTTTATTCAACCGAAGACGAATGGGAAGAGTACCAACAATACTTGCGTTACTTGTCTCGCGAAGGTTGGGTAGAGCCAAAAGTTCAGACCGGCATGGTAGAATCACTGCAAGGAGTCAGCGGTTTAAAATTCGCCCGCGTGCGTATTTTACCTGAACCGGAATCTATTGCTACTATCTGTGAAGTTACGGTAGTCAGCGATTGAGAACCCGTTCAATTGCCTGTTTTAGGCCCAGTGCGATCGCTCCCATCTTCTGCTGTTATAGGCCCAGTGCGATCGCTCCCATCTCCCAGAAAAACGGTGCAGCGAAAGCATTCGGGACTCAAACACAAGACCGAGATTACATTTAAGATGTTTGTTGACACCAACGACCCAGCCCACATTTTTAGTTAGTGTATATTCCGTGTGATTGGGAAATCGCAAAATACATGATCTGAATCACACAAAATTAAGATTAAGTAGTGTTAATCTAATGATGCTCGGCTCCTGTAATTTATAACTTAAGTAATGTTAACTTTATCAAAATACCAAATAACTTCTACTCTGCACGAAGGGGTAGAAACAATAATCTATCGCGGACAAATACCGACAGATGCGCCCCCAGTAATTTTGAAAGTTCTCAAAGCCGAATATCCCTCCCTTGAAGCCATTACCAGGCTCAAACACGAATATCAAATCAGCCAAAATTTAGACAGCGAACACATCGTCAAAGCTATCAGTATCGAAACATTTGACCACCGATTAGGAATCGTTTTAGAAGACTTGGGCGGCGAATCCCTCGCCAAACTGTTGGAAAGAGAAACCTTGAGCCTGCAAGCAAATTTAAACATCGCCATCCAAATAGTCAAAGCCTTACAATACCTGCATTTTCAGCACATTATTCACAAAGACATTAAACCCAGCAACATCATAATTAACTCGCAAACAAAACAAGTAAAACTCACCGACTTCGGCATTGCTACAAAACTCAACAAAGAAAATCCACAATTTAACAATCCCAACTCAGTCGAAGGCACCTTAGCCTATATTTCACCCGAACAAACCGGGAGAATGAACCGCACCCTCGACTACCGCACAGACTTTTATTCCCTTGGCATCACATTATATGAAATGCTGACTGGAAAATTACCTTTCCGCAGCAACGACCCATTAGAAATAGTTTACAGCCACATCGCAGTTCAACCAATATATCCCCATCAAATCAATTCAGAAATACCTGTCGCCCTCTCTGAGATAGTGATGAAATTGATGGCAAAAAATGCCGAAGATAGATATCAAAGTGCGGCCGGATTGTTAGCAGACTTAGAAACTTCTTTGCATCAGTTACAAACCACCGGACAAATTGCCGACTTCATCCCCGGACGCTTAGATATTCTCAGCCAATTGTTAATCCCCCAAAAATTGTACGGTAGGGAAAATCAGGTTAATGAATTGCTAGCAGCATTTGAACGTGTAAGAGGGGGTTTAGCCAACAATTTGTTAGAAAAACCAGCAACCTTAGAACCAAACCCGCCCCCATCCGGAAGCAGCGAATTAATGCTAGTCTCAGGCTACTCAGGCATCGGTAAATCAGCCGTTGTCAACGAAGTTAGCAAACCAATTACCAGGTCAAAAGGTTACTTTATCAGCGGCAAATTTGACCAATTAAAACGCAACATTCCTTATGCCTCATTAATCCAAGCATTTAACTCCTTGCTGCGGCAATTACTAACAGAAAGTGCACTTTCATTAGAAATATGGCGCACTAAAATTTTAACAGCATTAGGAACAGACGGCCAAGTAATTGCCGACGTAATTCCCAAAGTTGAATTAATCATCGGCAAACAGGCAGAAGTCCCAGAACTCGCCCCTGTAGAATCCCAAAATCGATTCAATCGGGTATTCAAAGAATTTATTCGTGTTTTTGCCCAAAAAGAACACCCCCTAGTTATCTTTTTAGACGATTTGCAGTGGGCAGATTCAGCAACATTAAAGTTGATGCAAATACTGATAACTGACCCTGACCAGGAATATTTGTTGCTAATCGGTGCCTATCGAGACAATGAAGTTAGTCCGACCCACCCCTTAATTCAGACTGTAGAAGAAATTGAAAAAACTGGTACCATAGTCAACAATATCGTCTTGCAACCGCTGGATTTAGCAAATGTGACTGAATTAGTCACTGAAACACTTCACACTTGCACAGAAAAAGTAACAAATCTAGCTGATTTAATCTGGAATAAAACGGGGGGCAATCCTTTTTTCTTGACCCAATTACTCCAAGCACTTTATCAAGACTCTCTTTTACAATTTGAATTTAATCAAATTACAAATGAGGGAAGCCAAAGTGGCTGGTATTGGAGTATCGATAAAATCCAAGCCATTGGAATCACCGATAAAAGTGTGGTGGAACTGGTAGCTTCTCGCATTGAAAAGCTGCCCGCAGCCACGCAAGAAGTGTTGAAGCTAGCTGCTTGCGTGGGAGATAAATTTGCTTTAGATGTGCTGTCACTTGTTAGCGAAAAGTCAGCTAATACTACAGCAACTGAACTTTATTCAGCTTTGCAATCCGGGTTAATTCTGCCCTTGAGCGATGCTTATCGCATTCCTTTAGTTTTCGATCGAGCCGAATCAATCAATCTCAAGTTAGATACTTCGCGGGTTAGTTACAAATTTTTGCACGATCGCGTCCAGCAAGCCGCCTATTCCCTCATTCCCGAAAACGAAAAGCAATCCACCCATTTAAAAATTGGTCAATTACTGTTAAATAATACTCCAGCCGAAAAGCTCGAAGAAAACATCTTTGATATTGTCAATCAATTGAATGTGGGAATTGAAACGATTAGCCAGCCAGCAGAAAAGACGCAGTTAGCTAAACTAAATTTAACTGCGGGACGCAAGGCAAAATTGGCGAATGCTTACGAGGCTGCTGTGAGGTATTTGCAGGTTGCTATGGAATTATTGCCAACAGATTGTTGGCAAAGCCAGTATAAATTAACATTGGCAATTTACGAATCAATGGCAGAATCTGAATACTTAAATATTAACTATGAATATTCAAAAAAACTGGTTGATATTATACTGCAAAAATCTCAAGCTTTGCTGGAAAAACTGAATGCTTATGAGCTTCAACTCCAGTCTTACAACGCTCAAAATAAACTTGTAGAAGCACTAAATACAGGACTAGAAGTTCTGAAATTCTTAGGCATTGTTTTTCCTCAAAATCCCAAATCAATAAATATTGTACCGGGAGCGATTAATACAAGACTGAGCTTAGGAATTAGGCGAATTGATGATTTAGCCAACTTGCCAGAAATGACCGATCCCAATCAAAAAGCAGCCATGCGAATTTTATCAGGAATTCTCAGCAGTGCTTTTCAAATCAAGCCCCAACTGTTACCGCTTCTAACATTTACGATGGTTAAGCTGTGCCTTAAATATGGCAATTCCCCTTATTCTAGCGTTGGTTACGTTTATTATGGCGTAGTTTTGTGCGGGCTAGGGGATATTAATTTGGGATACCAATTCGGTCAACTGGCAATTAAGCTGTTAGATAAATTTTCATCCGGTTCGATCAAAAGTAGAGTTTATGAAGTCTTTAGTTTTTTGATAGCACCCCAGAAAGCCGAACTTAAGTTAGCATTAGGGTATCTCATGGAAGGTTTTAAAATCGGCATGGAAAGTGGAGAGTTGGAATATGCTGGTTATTCTTTATGTATATATTGCTCTTATAAAATGTGGGCAGGAGAGTCTCTAGATTTGATTGAAGAGGAGACAGGTAAATATATAAAATTACTCCAAAAAAATAAACAAGAAGGTTGCTCTGACTACATTAGTATAGAAAGACAAATAGCGCTCAATTTGCGTGACAAATCAGCAGATCCCTGCTATTTAGTCGGCGACAGTTTTGATGAGTTCAAAACGCTTCCTATTCTAATAGAATATAAAATATTTCTTTTCGTTATTTTGGCGTACAATGCCAAGACAGTGCTGAACTTCACATTCGGCAACTATGCCCAAGCCGTAGAAAATTCCATATTATTTGAGCAACATGAAGATGTTGCACCTGGATTTTATGTGATCGCTGTCAATAAATTATACTATTCTCTTAGCCTCCTAGCTTTGTATCCACAAGCTGGTAAAAAGGAGCAAAAAGAATATATCAAAAAAGTGGCAAATCTCCAGAAAAAGATGCAAAAATGGGCTATTGATGCTCCAATGAATTATCAACACAAGTATGATTTGGTAGCAGCGGAGAAAGCGCGAGTCTTTGGGCACAATAGCCAAGCGATGGAATTGTACGATCGCGCAATTGATGGAGCCGCCAAAAACGGTTACATTCAAGAGGAAGCATTAGCCTATGAATTAGCAGGAGAATTTTATCAAGCTTTGGGTAAAGAGATAGTTTCTCAAGCATATCTGACTAAAGCCTATTATGGATATATCCATTGGGGAGCCATAGCTAAAGTTAAACACTTAGAATCAACACATCCTTTCTTAGCAGCACAGACGCGCACAATCCAAACCCCAACCCTCGATGTCACTCGCACAACCACTGGAAATACTACCAGTAGTAGTTTAGGCGATTTCTTAGACTTAGCTACTTTTATTAAGTCGGCGCAAGCCATTAACGGTGAAATTGTTCTCGAAAAATTGGTGACCAAATTAATCAAAATTATTTTAGAAAATGCGGCGGCTCAAAAAGTAGTGCTGCTGCTCCTGAAAAACGATATCCTCTGCATAGAAGCTACTGGCAGTTTTGCGGAGGATAAAGTGACACTTTTACCCTCTATTCCCGTAGAAACTCGTCAAGATGTTCCCCTGTCTGTGATTAATTATGTACACCGCAGTCAAAAGCATCTGGTTTTAGACAATGCGACTGTCGTCGAACCTTTTAAGGTAGATACCTACATTCAGAAATATCAACCAAAATCAATTCTCTGTTTGCCGATTATTTATCAATCTCAGCGGCGCGGAATAATTTATTTAGAAAATGCTTTGACAGTAGGAGCTTTTACAGCAGAGAGAGTAGAAGTATTCAAAGTGTTAATTTCTCAAGTTGCTATTGCTGTAGAAAATGCTGGTTTGTACGCGCGCGAGAAAGAAAAATCTCAACAGTTAGAAAAATCTTTCAATGAACTGCAACAGGCGCAACTGCAACTAATTCAAAGCGAAAAAATGTCGGCTCTCGGCAACTTGATTGCAGGGGTTGCTCACGAAATTAACAATCCGCTCGGTTTTATTGCGGGCAATCTTGATGCTGCTGCTGAGGCGAGCTTAGATTTGATTGATTGCTTACAACTTTACCAAGAAAAATTTCCTAATCCTGGAGATGAATTACAGGATAAAGCATCGGAGATCGATTTAGAATATTTGATCGAAGATTTGCCGAAAATGCTTTTATCCATGAAATCAGGTACAGAGCGCATCCGCAATATTAGCACGTCTTTGCGGACTTTTTCCCGCGCTGATAGTGCGAATAAAGTGTCAGCAAATATTCATGACGGCATCGACAGCACTTTGATGATTTTACAGTATCGCCTGAAAGCTAAAGATACTCGCCCGGCGATTAAGATTATCAAAGAATACGGAGATATCCCGCCAGTTAAATGTTATTTTGGGCAACTGAATCAGGTATTTATGAATTTGCTGGCAAATGCGATCGAGTGTTTTGACGAATTCAATCAGGGTCGCACTTACGCTGAAATTGAAGCTTTACCGAATACGATCGCCATTATCACTCATCTCGGGGAGGATAACAACAGCGTGGTGATTAAAATCAAAGATAACGGTCAAGGGATGTCATCGGAGGTCAAGTCAAAAATATTTGACCATTTATTTACTACCAAAGGAGTAGGAAAAGGTACTGGTTTGGGGTTGTCTATCAGCCGGCAAATTGTCGAAGAAACCCACGGCGGTAAACTAACTTGCGAATCGGTGCTGGGAGAAGGTACGGAATTTGCGATCGCCCTGCCGCTTTGATAAAATTTATTCACCACTTTTACGGAATCAGTCATTGCCAATTGTTTAATCTCCAATCTCAACTCTCAAATGTTATGACTGGTCATTAACACATAGTGGAAAATTTGTCAACTCCTAAATATCTATCAAATAGTCCACAGTTCACTGTTTAAAGCAGGCAGTATGCAGTTACATTGTTAGCTAAATCACGTAATAACTGTATTTGATAGGAGTTTTTCGAGTGAACGCTGCCGAACAAGCCAAAAATATAGAAGTTGCCAGCAAAATTGCTGCGGTTGTTAATTTATTCAAGTCCGAATTCCCGGATGCAAAAGTCGATTTGAAACCTTGGATGAATGACGAGGATACCAGAGAACTTGTAGATCCAGATTCGATAGACATTGGCTTCCATTTTCCCGGTAGAAGTCGCTTGTTGCAAAGCCGCAGCATTTTGATTCAAATCCGATTTTACCAAGATCCGGTGGAAGGATATCGGCGGGCGATCGGCGTTGAGGCCGCCGGTTACGATCATACTGGTCAGCAGTGGCACTTTTCTACTGTGGAAAATTGGAATTTTCTCGGCCTAACCGAACCTGCGGTGGAGTCGGCGCAAAAACTCAAAGACTTTTGCCAGCAGATTTTTGATTTGTTTAATCAGTCATTCGGCGATTGAAATCGCTTCTACACGAACGAAGTCCGCCGACGCGGACTAAGAAATTAGGACTTACGCATTGACAAAATAACCAAACAGTGAATTGATAAATATAGGTCGTCTACTTTCTAGGTATCGGACAATGAGAAAAATAACTAAGGCTCTTCAGTAGTTAATATGCTAAATGAACAGCTCGCGCCAGGAAAGAAAGACAAATGAGGCTAGAAAAATAGTTGGTAGAGTCATTACCGGGGTTGACAGAGGGAACTCATTTATTATTAACTATCAGCAAAAGCTAGAGGGGTTAGCTGGAGTGAACAGCCATGAGAACGAAAAAGGAGATAAACTTTTTAACAAAGCTGTTGAATATAGAGGAAATAAAAGTAATCTCACATCGCCAGCATGAAGGGATTGGAATAATTTTACAGGTGGAAGGAATCGGTAAGGAAAATAACTGTCCACGTTGGGGAAAAAAAGTCATAGATTACATCAAAATCATAGATACCTAGTCAAAGATTTACCTTGGGGAGAGAACTTTGTATTTTTAGAAATTAACAGACGACAGTTTAAATGTGAAAAATGTGTCAAGCCATTTAGTGAAGAGTTGGAGTTTGTCAGAAAAAGAAGAACCTATACAAAACGGCTAGGAAGAGCAATAATCCAAGAAGTGTTAGAGAACGAGATCCACAGCGTAGCGAAAAAAGGGGTGGTGACAACAGAAGAAATAGAAAGGATGTTAAAAGACGCATCGAAAGAATACTTGAAAGCCCAGCCTAGCGAGTTGAACAGATTAGGGATAGATGAAATAGCTGTAATAAAAGGAAAAGGAAATTACTGTGCAGTATTAATAGATTTAGAGAAGTCTAAGTTAAGTGGGATATTGGCAGGAAGGAAACAAGAAGAAATTAGGGAAGTGCTGCTCGGATGGGGTAAAGAGGTATTAGAGCAAATAGAAGAAGTAAGTATAGATTTGTGGAAAGGTTACAGAAATCTAGTGATTGACTTGATGCCAAAGGCTCAGGTGGTCGCCGACAGATTTCATGTAATGGCACAAATAAATAAGGAATTAGATGCCCAAAGGAAGCGAAAAAAGAGACAGGTAGAAGATTTAATTAAAAAAGCAGAATCGTCAGAAGAGAAAGCAGACCAGGAGAAAGTTTTAGAAGGATTGAATAAAAGTAAATATGTGTTATTGAAAAACGAATCAGATCTAAATCAAGAGCGAAAAGCTAAACTCGTGCAAGTTAAAGATGTATCTTCTCCTCTCAAAAGTATGCATGAATTAAAAGAATAAATTAGAACGATTTTCGAGCAGGCTAATAATTGGTTAGTCGGTTTGTTGAAACTGGGAAGATGGCTGTCAGGAGCTAAAAAATATTTTCCCGATAGTCAGAACACTATTATTCGTTGGCTAGATGAGATTATTGCTTACTTCGATTATAAGACTACGAGTGGTGTTGTCGAAGGCATCAACAATAAGCTCAAGTTGATTAAACGTTCTGCTTACGGGTTTAGAAACTTTGAAAACTTCCGTGTTAGATGTTTGCCTACTTGGCAGTTTGACTGTTAGTTTAGCATACTAGTTACTGAAGAGCCACAAATTTACCAAAAGCTCCAGACGAGACTATTCCGCTTCCGGTTCTGACTCCACCTCCAGCTCCCCAGCCGAAAACTGTAAATCATCAGCCGTTCCCGCTGCTAACTCGTGAGGAATTGCAGCAATATTATTACTACTTTAGCTGCAATACTTGTCAACAAAACTCTGCAATCCTGCCTGATATCCTGCTCCTACCGCCTGAAATCTCCACTCTCCATTCTTTCTATACAAACGACCAAATTCTACCGCAGTCTCTCGCGAAAAATTTTCTTTTAATTCATACCGAACCAGTTCGCTTTTTGTATCCAAATTGGAAACTTTGATAAAAGCATTTTTGATATTGCTAAAATTTGCCCTATTTTTATCTGCTTCGTGAATAGTCACAACAAAAGTTATTTCCTCAATGTCAGGATTAACTCTTTCTAAGATAACGCCGTAAATAGTCTTATTCTCTTGATTTGGGTTGTTTTTATCTCGAATCACTTGCAGTACCGAACTGTCACCGGATTGCAGATTATTGTAAAAGATAAAATATTTATCGTTAGGTATTTTGCCGTCAGCACCTAGCATAAATGCAGAGACATCAATCTCGTAGCTTTGTCCTGCCTCTGTCACCTGCCAACCGAGGGCGATCGCCATTTTTTTTAAACCAGGCGCTTCTTTAGAGATATTAAATCTCTCACCCTTACTTAATTGCATTGCCATCAGCTTATTTGTTAAACATCAAACTTTATAGCGTTCATGTTAATATTAAGTGCGGCAATAACTTTTGTTCTTTAAGAAAACTTAATATTTTGCTTCTAATAGGGATCTTGACTAAAAATATGTGCTGCCGCTATCCGAATTTATTGAGATTTGCTTAGAGACAATTACCTAAGCAAAAACCGGGCTTTCTACAAAACCCGGTTTCTACACTTAAACTTAATTTGACTCTACTTTTGAACATTTTCAGAACTAGGTGGCAACGTCACGAAATTCCCAAAAGCTCCAACCGTTGGATAGCTTTTTTTGCCTAATTGAGTTGTGTAAATACTGACCACACCTAAATTTTGACGCTGCGTTGTATTGTCTAGCAAACTTTCGATCGTGTCCCGCTGCGAAGTTAGCAAATTCTTGCAACTGCCGATCAAAGTATCTGTAATCCCGCTCAAAGCTTTAGGCACGCGAGAATCCTTGCACACAGTGCTTTCCAACTCGGTTTGCAGTACGCCGGAAGCATAAGTTAGGTATTTGTCTCTCCCAGGGTTTGTAAATGCCATGCCGGCGGCAAGAAGAGTCAGAGCCATCGCGACTTTTCCCACATTGCCGAAAAAATTAGAAGTTGGCTTGTTAGTATTCATTGCGTTATCAATATTCATTTTTTTTAGCCCCGTTGATTTATAAGCTTCTCTTGATTTAAACTACACCTCCTCAGAAACAGATTTCCGAAATGAGGGGACAGTTTTTAGATTGGAGGCCAGTTGCGAGTAAGTCTCTCACTGGTTTACCTTCCTTTTACGTTTCTCCCTCCCTCAAATCCGGTAAATCTTCAACAAACATTTGGCTGGTTCCTAGGCTGTGCCTGGGGACGAGGAGCCTGGAAACGAGGAATTTAAACTTAGTTTCGCTTTGATTTTTGCCGATCGATCTCCCGCTGCAACTCTTCAATCTGACGGCGCAAAGCCTCCGTCTCACTGTTAGGCGCTTGGGACTTCACATCAACCGCACCCTCAGCTACAGCCCGCTTGTAGTTCCCCAGCTTAATTTGGCGGTATTCCTCGGAACTTGCCCAGTCTCGCAAATACCGCAGGCGTTCCACCGGGAAAGGATGACTCAGCATCACGCCCTGACCGCCGTTGTAAAGTAAAAACTTATACACTTGGTTGAGATTGTCTCGATCGAGCTCTTGATAGTTGTCAGACTGGCGGATAAATTCTTGCAAACTGCATTGGTCAGCATATTTACTGCTAACTCCCGCAAGTTTCATCATCGTCTTCATCACACTGTTCAAGTCATCCGTTACCAACAAAGCCGCCCGATCTGCCGACAATTCAGCCTTGCGCCGCCACTCGTAAAAAGCGAAAATTAAACCGCTACCGACCATATTTCCCAAACCGAAAGTCATCTCGCCAATTGTCGATGCGACGCTCATCGCCCACGTCGCCATTTGATTTAAAGTTGGATGGCCGCATTTAATGTGTCCCAACTCGTGAGCCAAGACTACCCGCAGTTCCGCTTCGTCCAACAAGTCTAAAAGACCAGTGTTTAATACTACATAAGGCTGGTTTTTTCCCAGGGCATAGCTGTTAACTGAGGGATCCTGAGAAACAAACAAACCCGGTTCTGGAAAAATATCTAAAGCCTGCACGCACTCCCGAAATATATGATAAATGCTGGCATATTGGCGGGGCCCGACTTGAATGCTATTTCCCATTAGGTAAACGAATTGCGGTCGTTCGTAGACAAATTCTACAAATTTGCTGGCAATTAAGTCAAATCCAGGCACGCTGCGTAACGCTTCCTCAGCTTGGCGATCGAGGGGATGCTGAAATGCTTCGCTAGAAATTCCAGTATAAGTAGGCATAGTTGTTGCAAAAATTACATTTAAGATATCAGTATTGCCGATCGCTGCTGGTGCTAGCTGGCGCCTGACTTATCAATATTACCGCGACAAATATTGAACTGTTGTGGAACAGGGCGGAAAGCCTGTTCAAATTAGCGTTAAAATTGTGAATCTGGTACAGGCGCGATCGACAAACATCTTTCACAGTGCCTGTGTATCGCCTCACCCAAAAATTGGAACGTGCAAAAATGGCTATCCTGCGACTCGAAAACGGTACAACCTACACTCAACAAAGCGACATTACCCGAGAACTCGCTTCCTTAAACATTCAACTCAACCGCTGGCCCGTGGGTGACAGCGCTGAAATTCAAAATTTGTTAGCTAAAGATGCTCTTGACGACAATCAAAAAGAGCAAGTGTTGCAAGCCCTCGACGGCTACTTTCAACAGTTGTCGGAAAGTGCAGGCTATCAGGATCGCGACTTAATTGTACTGCACCCAGACATTCCCAACCTCGACACCATGCTGTCCAAATTCAACAAGTGCCACATCCACGCCGATGATGAAGTCCGCTATATCGTAGCAGGCGAGGGCATTTTCGGCTTCGTGCGGCCCGACGGCAGCCAAGTCGAACTCACAGTGCAGCCGGAAGAATTTATCAACGTGCCGGCGAATACAGAACACTGGTTTTATTTGACAGCAGCCCGGAAAATTAAAGCGGTGCGCTATTTTACCACTAAAGAAGGCTGGACGCCTGAGTATACCGATACCGAAATTCGATCGCGTTTAGCTGCTGTTTGAACAGTTGACAGTTGACGGTTGACGGCAATCTTCAAATCATCTAAAAATCCTCAAATCCAGCCTCAAATTTTGTGGTTTGAAGATTGCAATATGCTCAAAGCAACCGCCTCCGCCACCTTAATCCCATCAATCCCCGCCGACAGGATTCCACCCGCATATCCTGCACCTTCCCCAGCAGGATAAAGACCTTCTGTATTCAAACTCTGATAATCATCTTTGCGTTTAATCCGAATAGGTGAAGAAGTGCGCGTTTCCACCCCAGTCAAAACCGCATCCTCCATCGCAAATCCTTTAATCTGTTTGTCAAAAGCCGGAAGGGCTTCGCGGATAGCTGCGATCGCATAATCTGGCAAACTTTCGCTCAAATCAGTCATCACAACTCCCGGCGTATAAGACGGCTGCACAGCGCCTAGCGCCGTGGAAGGGCGATTTGCCAAAAAATCACCCACAAGCTGTCCAGGGGCGTTATAAGTGCCACCTCCTAACTCAAATGCCCGTTCTTCTAAGCGACGCTGAAACTCTATTCCGGCTAAGGGATGACCGGGATAATCCTCCGGCGTGATACCCACCACAATCCCGCTGTTAGCATTCCGTTCATTGCGAGAATATTGACTCATCCCATTAGTAACAAGTCGCCCCGGTTCTGACGCAGCCGCCACTACCAAACCACCGGGACACATACAGAAACTATACACAGAACGATTGTTTTGGCAATGGTGAACCAGTTTGTAATCGGCGGCACCCAAAAGCTTATGGCCGGCCCGATCGCCAAAACGACAGCGATCGATAATACTTTGGGGATGTTCCACCCGAAAACCAATGGAAAAAGGTTTTGCCTCAATGTAAACCCCGCGCGAAAACAACATTTCAAAAGTATCGCGGGCGCTGTGTCCCACCGCCAGAACTATATAATTACTAGCAATATATTCTCCGCTAGCGAGGGTAAGTCCCTGCACTTTTCCATTTTCGATGTGGATATCTTCTACACGAGTTTGAAACCGAATTTCTCCGCCTAATGATTCAATTTGGGCGCGTAGACTTTGGACAATTCCCACCAGTTTGAACGTGCCAATATGCGGTTTATTAATATATAAAATTTCCGGTGAGGCTCCTGCATTCACAAGTTCCGTCAACACCTTCCGCCCATAATGTTGAGGATCTTTAACTTGGCTGTAGAGCTTGCCATCGGAAAAAGTACCCGCACCACCTTCGCCAAACTGGGCGTTAGATTCTGGGTTAAATTCTGCTTTCTTCTTCCAAAATCCAAAGGTATCAACCGTGCGATCGCGCACTGCTTTTCCGCGTTCTAAAAGAATGGGGCGAAATCCCATTTGTGCCAGCATCAGACCTGCAAACATACCGCACGGCCCTGTACCAATCACAATGGGGCGAATCGTCAAATTGTTGGGGGCTTGCGCTACATAGCGATAACTCGTGTCTGGTGTTACCATCACATGAGGATCTTTTTTGAAGCGCGCCAAAAGTTGCTTTTCCTGTGTCGTTTCTACATCCACAATATAGACAAGGAGGATTTCTGCTTTTTTACGAGCATCATAGCTGCGCTTGAAGATGGAATAGCTGAGCAATTCTTCGGGGGGAATTTGCAGCTTTTTGACTATAGCACTGGCGATCGCATCTTGAGGATGATCTAGGGGGAGTTTTATTTCGGTTATTCGTAACATATAGTGGAAGGAAGTTCGGCAACGGATTATATAACGGATGTAACGGATGTAACGGATGTAACGGATGTCAGGAAGAAGAAGGAAGAAGGAAGAATAAAAATCCCGAACAAAAGTATTATAACTATTTCACTGGACATCCTATGGGCGATCGTCCTCGGTCGAGCAATTTTTGATTTTTGAGCGGATAATTGAAGAAGCGTTATAATAAACAAAAAATTAAGTTTTGTAAAGACCCTTGACTGCAACATTCACACCCAAAAACAGCCGCACCTGGCACGCTCTCAACCCTCTGTGGCAAGGAGCCGAAGACGCAGTACAGAAGGGTTTGCCCCACACCAAGCTCGCACCGGCATGGCAAATACTGCTCCTAGGCGACGGTTCCCCCACCCGTCACCTGCAACTGCTGACAGGGGAACCCACAGAAGTAGATGTGATCGATATGTCTTTAGTGGGTGAAGACGCAGACGGCGCGCCCCAGCAAATTGTCGCGGTTCCGGGGCCGCGCCTGCGCCGCCAAGTGTGGCTGCGGACTGCTTCGGGACAGCGCCTGGCCTATGCGACATCTTGGTGGGAAGCGAGCCACGTAGATGAATATTTGCAAAATAAATCGTTGCCAATTTGGGCTAGTTTAGCGAGGCTGCGGACAGAATTGTATCGCGATGTGCAGGGCATTTATTGTGGTGATTCGGCTGCTTTGGAATCAGCGTTTGAAGAGTCGGGCCCTTTTTGGGGGCGACACTATTTGTTTTGGCATCACGGGAAGCCATTGACTCTGATTTATGAGGTTTTTTCTCCTTATTTAACTAAGTATTTGGGGCCGATGCAATTGGATGTTGATTAAGGCTGAGATCTTGCACCATTATCAATCAGGCTTTCAGGGCGGGCTAGAAGCCCAACCCATACTCCCCACAATAAAATTCATCTCTTGTGGAACAGGCCGAAAAGCCTGTTCTCAAGAAGAAGAGGAAAATCAGGCGGGTGTAGAAGTGAAGCTTTTACTTATTTCATTGTTGTTCGACGAAATTTTACTCGCAAACCGTCGCGAGGATGAGGCATCGGTATTGTGATCAAATTCAAATCTTGATCCGGTAACAGATCCCACTCGTACTCCCGAACCATCTTTGCTGCAAACAACTTCATCTCTAATCGGGCAAATTCTTTGCCCAAACATTCTCGCAAACCGCCGCCAAAGGGCACGTAGCTGAAAGGTTTAGGCGATCGCTCAGAGCTAAATCGATCTGGGTCGAATCGAGCTGGTTCAGGATAAAGTTGACTATCCTGATGGGTTTGAGTAATCCCAGAAACCACGGTCCAACCCTTGGGAATTTCATAGCCGCCGAACTCACAAGCATTAATTACTGTCCGAAAAACACCTCCAGCCGGTGGAACTAGACGCAGCACTTCTCGCAGCACCTGTTCTAAATAAGTCATTTGTTTGAGCTGTTCCAAGGTTAGCGGTTCAGTTGCGGGGAACTGCTGCTGTTCGGCCCGCACTTTTGCCATCACATCGGGATGTTGGGCTAGCAGAAGGCAAAAAGAGGCGATCGCCGAAGTTAAAGTTTCGTGTCCCGCAAACAGCAACAACAGCACTTGATCTTTTAACTCATCCAAACTCAAACTATTTCCCTCCTCATCGCGAGCCGAAATCAGCAAACTCAAAGCATCATTGCCACTATGGGTTCCTTGTTTGCGATCGCGAATAATCTTTTCAACTTCTGCCAACAGCAGCTTTCGGCACTTTTTAGCTTTACCAAACTGACTCCACGGCACATCTAAAGGAATCGAAAATAAACCCTTAGACCAAGTTTCAAAATAATGTCCTAGCGCCGTTTCCGAACCTTTTTCCATCCCTACTAACAACTTACCCGCAACATCAAAAGTATAATTTCTCAGTTCAGGATACCAAGTCATGGTTTCCATTTTGACCCATTTTTCCAAATAGCGCTGAGTGATATCTTCCATCGCACCGATGTAGCCGGCTAAAGCTCTAGGCTGAAACGCTTGGTACAGCAACTTGCGCCGATTTTGGTGGTTAGCACCCGTTTGCAGTGACAAGGAAAGCGACCCTAAAAGCGCTTTGGTACTCGGAGGAAAACTCACAACAAAATATTGGTTTTCATTGCTTAAAACAAACAAACTAGCCTCTTGGCCACGCACAAACACGGTAGGCTGTCCGAAAATGCTGGTTTTGAAAATGGGCCCGTACTGCTGGTGGCGTTTTTTGGCAAATTGGGAATCTTGCAAAAAGTTGAGGGTATCGCCAATTAGGGGTAAACCGAAACTACCGGGAGGTAATGCCATTTTAGATTTTAGATTTTAGATTTTAGATTTTTAATATCATATCAATTTTAGTTGGAGGGTGGGCAATACGCACCAGACAAATTTCTGGTAAAATAACTTTTCTCTGTTTGTATCCTGTAGGGTGTGTCAGTCTTAAGGTTTGTACAAAAAAAATCAGGTTTTTCCAACTGATGCAAATTAGTATTTTCACCGACAAACCAATTTAATTTTCTGGTCTTTTAATCGGAATCTCGATTATAAATTCAGTGCCTTTCCCCACCACCGATAAACACTTAATTTCACCTTTATGTTTTTCTACAATAATTGAATGGGAAATCGCTAAACCCATCCCCGTTCCTGAACCGATCCGTTTGGTAGTATAGAACGGGTCAAATATCCGTTGCTTGACTTGATCGGTGATACCTGGACCGTTATCAGCAATTCTAATCACAGCGAGAGTACCTTCTACCTCTGTACGAATGCGGATAATTCCCGGATGTTCTAGCGGTTCTTGTAACACGTCAATAGCGTTAGCAATAATATTCATAAACACCTGATTCAATAGTCCGGCGTAGCACTCCACCCGTGGCAATTTTCCGTATTCTTTAACGATTTGAATTGCTGGGCGATGGTAATCCGTAGCCACTACGTTAACGGGCTGAACTTTCAAACGGTGTTCTAAAATCATCAATGTGCTGTCGATGCCTTCGTGAATGTTAACCTTTTTCATGTCAGATTCATCGAGGCGAGAGAAATTTCGCAAACTCCGCACGATATCCCGGATGCGAGTGGCTCCCACCTGCATAGAAGACAGCATTTTCGGCAAGTCGTCTAGCACAAAATCCAGCTCTAACACCTCTATTTCCTCCTGAATTGCTGGAGAAGGTTGCGGGTATTCATCTCGATACATTTGCAGCAGTTTCATCAGGTTTCTGGTGTATTCTTCTGTGTAGGTAAGATTGCCGAAGATAAAGCTGACCGGGTTATTGATTTCATGGGCAATCCCCGCAACCATCTGACCGAGACTCGACATTTTTTCGGCCTGCACGAGTTGAGTTTGAGCTTGCTGGAGCTCGCACAGAGTTACTTCGAGTTTAGCAGCTTGTTCTTGCGCTATCCGGGCTGAATCGAGGCTTTGAGTGTAAAGTTCAGATTGACTGATGGCGATCGCCAATTGATCGCCAATTGCCTCCATTAACTCCACTTCCTCTTTTGTCCACTTACGCACCTCGCTGCAAGAAATGCAGCTAACAACACCAGTTAAACCTCCGGCACTTTTAATCGGCAAATCCAAAACAGACTTGCAACCAACCTCCAAAAAGAACTTTTGTTCTACGGGATCGCTGACAGTTGTAACATCATCTATTTGATAAACTTCTAAATTAGCTATTTTTTGTGGCAGCATACCCGTTATGTCAGCAGGAAAATAACCCAAAAGCGAGAACAAGTCATCATTCTTAGCTTCGTGGACGACATCCCAAGCAGGTGGCGAAGCGTCGGGCAAATACCAGATAAACACACAGTGATCGACTTGCAGCAAGTCGCGAATCTGCTGCACAGTTGTTGCCAAAATAGTATCTAAATCTAGAGATTCGCGGATATTGCTAGCTAGCTGGTTCAGAAGTGCTTCTTGCTCCGCTAACTTCCGGAATCGCGCTTCCGAAGCTTGCAATTTTAGTTGAGCTTCTTTTTGTTGTGTAACGTCCAAACCCAAGCCGATTAAGCCTATCGCGCTGCCGTTGGCCTCTTTTACCTTAGCTTTAATTACCTCTAAATGGTGATTTTTACCGTCAGCAAACTTGATAATTTCATCAGCATAAAAAGGACTATCTTGACTCGAGACTTGCACGTCAGACGCCATGCAGTTAGCAAATGCTTCCGCTCCCAAAATTTCACAACAGTGAGATGCTGCCAAAAATCTTTCTTCAGGAACGTTCACAGATTCGCAAAAAGTTTTGTTAACCAACAGCATCTTGCCTTTAGTGTCAGTCAGCCACACCCAAATGGGGGCGTTGTCAATAATTGCCCTCAAAGTTTGCTTTTGTGTGGCGAGAGCTTCTTCTGTTTGTTTGCGCTTAATTCCCAGGGCGATCGTATCGGCACTTGACGCCAAAGCAATCAGGGTTGATTCGTTCAACTCTTGGCGAGCAAACATCGCGATTACTCCCAGCAACTGATTGTCAACAATTAGCGGATATCCAGCAAAAGCCACCATTCCTTCTCGTGAGGCCCATTCTTTGTCGCTGACTCGGGGATCTTCTTGCACACAATTAGTGATGTGAGGTTGTCGCTCCAGGGCGATTAAACCAATCTTGAACTCGCCGACAGCAATGCGGCTGTGAGCGCCGTCAATATGAGTATATATCCCCGCGCTTGCTTGCAGTTGCAATACATTTCCGTCTTCATTCAATGTCCAAATCCGAGCAAAGGCAACATCCAAATGGCGGACAACTGCATCGGCGCAATATTGCAAAGTTGTACGCAAACCCTGGTTTTGAGTTAGAACAATTCCCACATCTGCTGTGAATAAAGAAAGTTTCAATTGTTCTGCTAAAGCTTGTTCTGCTATTTTGCGCTCTGTAATGTCCGTAGCAGCACCGAGACGCTGCTTAATTTTTCCCTCCTCGGTTCTGCTAAATACAATATTCCGGCTGACTAACCAGTGCCAACAATTCTGTTTGTCGCGTACCCGATATTCGTACTCAATAACTTCGCCGTCGGGAGCATTTTCTAATTGCTGAAAATATCCGGGAAATTTAGCTAAGTCGTCAGGGTGGATGATGGTGGGCAGTAGATTGCTGCCCATGTTTTCAACTTCGGCGCTGGTATAGCCGAGGGTGTCAGTGATTTCGCGATTGCTGTAGACATTTCGCTGCTCGCTTTCATCGTAAACAAAGAGAAGATTCGGACTGGTATTGGCAATTCGCTCAACAAAACGCTGACTCTCTTGCAGCGCTGCTTCTGCTTGTTCTTGAGCGGAAATGTCGCGGCCGACACCATAGATCAATTCTTCCTCGCAGAAACGGGTAGCAGTCCAGGCTATCCACTTGTAAGAACCGTTGCGACAGCGCCAGCGGTTTTCAAACCCCACGGTATTATTCCCCGCAGCAATACTTTCAGCTTCTTTTAAAGTAATTTCGCGATCGTCTGGATGCACGAATTCAATGAAGAGTTGGCCAATCATTTCTCCTGGGGAATAGCCGAGGATTTTTTCGGCTGCTGGGTTGATGAGTGTTATATAACCGTCAAAACTAAGGACGCACAGGAGATCTAGCGAGAGGCTAAAAAAGCGATCGCCCCCGTTGGATTCGCTGGATGGGCGATCGTTTCCCGCTAGGGCCCAAGAGGTGTTTGAGCGCCCCGATACCGCCAAAAACACAATATTTGCTATTGCCAAAAATCCCAGGGCGAGTGGGCTATCGTAGAAATTATCACGACTGCCAGCTACCAGCCACCCGTTTAAGACAAGCAGTACAATTATCAAAATTGAGAATACACTGCCAGGGGCGATGGTCGCTACGCTGATTTTTTTTTCATAGTTCTTTCTAGATTCTGCCTTTTTTATTCTGGTGACTACTGCCGTAATTTTTGTCCACAACACTTGCATTAAGTTCGAGAATTTAGTGCTTTTAGATTCTTCGATACGAACAGAAGATTTCATTTTTTTACTCTTGATCCCGTTTTACTTTTGATGAGCCAAAATTACAAGAATAAAGATGTTTAAATATTGTAAAACTTTCCTAGCTTGCGAAATCTAGCCTTTTAAGATTTGCGTAAATCTACGCAACCCCACCAGAGAATTAAGTGTATTTACGGAATTAGGGAGCAATCTCTTTTTAGGTGGGGTGGGCATTTTCTACTTTTTCCGGCTCATAGAGAGAGTTTATCTATAATACTACGCTACTTATTGTTGTTAGTCATTGGACATTTAGCCTAATTTAGGTAGTCCTGGACGCAGAACCTAATTATGTACGCTGCACATGAAGATCCTTACCGCGTTATAGTAGCGTGTTATACCACTTTTTGCGTCCAGGAATGACCGCGTTGGATGTACGAAAATACTGCGTGGAGAGTCCTGGCTGTGGGTTAAACAGCCCGGAATATTAGTCAAGTTCAAACAGGTTGAAGTTGAGCATAAATTATGAAGTTAAAATAAATATAAACTGCTGATTTGTGAAGATAAAAAGAAAAAAACCTTCATAGCAGTTTTTCCTTGCAGGAGATGTTCGCCCGTAATGGCTAATTAGTAATTGGTAATTGGTCACAGGCAATTGGTAATTGATACGAGTTTAAAACACTAAATATCAATTTTGTTCTGATTCATTTGCAGGCGACGGGATCCACGCAGCTTGGCGACCTAGTTGCTGTTGCCGAATTCGCTCCAAATTTCCCGCAGGAATAGCAGCTATAAGCTGCCGCGTGTAAGCTTGCTGCGGCTGCCTGTAAATGCGCTCAGCAGTGCCAATTTCCTCGATTTTACCTTTGTTCATGACGATCGCGCGATCGCTCATAAACTTGACTACGCTCAAATCGTGAGAAATAAAAATATAAGTCAGTCCAAACTCTGTTTGCAACTCCTTCAGCAAATTTAAAACTTGCGCCTGCACCGACACATCTAATGCCGAAACCGACTCATCGCAAATAATAAACTTAGGATTCAAAGCCAAAGCTCTAGCAATACAAATTCGCTGCCGCTGTCCGCCCGAAAACTCGTGAGGGTAGCGGCGCATAAAATCTGGATTTAAACCCACTCTATCCAACAAATAA
The DNA here is from genome assembly GCF_036704575.1 of Microcoleus sp. K5-D4. NCBI lineage: Bacteria > Bacillati > Cyanobacteriota > Cyanophyceae > Oscillatoriales > Microcoleaceae > Microcoleus > Microcoleus sp. K5-D4. The sequence continues at coordinate 5,761 of NZ_JAUBSD010000087.1, read as the reverse complement.
GCCGCGCGCTCGCGCTGTTCTTTGTGGTTCTTACCAAAGCGGTGAATTACCATAGGTTCCATCACCGCATCCCCAACATTTAGACGCGGATCGAGAGAACTAAAAGGGTCTTGAAAAATAATTTGCAGATCGCGCCGCAGCCACCGCAATTTGCGATCGTACTCTTTTTTCATCCGATAATTAGCCATCCACTGCGATGCCGAACTACTTTTCGCAGGAGGCGTAATTTCTTGACCTTCAAAAAACACTTTACCGCTGGCGATCGGAATTAATTGCAGCAAAGCTCTCGCCAAAGTTGATTTGCCGCAGCCAGACTCGCCCACCAAACCCAAAGTCTCGCCCGGGTAAACCTCAAAAGAAATATCGTTTACCGCCATAAACAAGCGTTTAGTTTCGCCAAACATTCCCTGCACCGGAAAACCGACTCGCAAGTTATCAACAGCTAGCAAAGGCTCGGAAATATTCGGCAGCCGAGGCGGTTTTCCTGTTGCAAAAGCGGAATTGCCCCCGCTATTGTCGCCGTCTAAATCGGCATTTTTCTCTACAATTACTAATTCGCCACTAGCATTTGTGGTGACATCCATAAAATCGGAAACTGTCGGCAAGCGGCGCAGTTGCCGATCGAGAGTTGGGCGGCAAGCTAACAGACCTTTTGTGTAAGGATGTTGGGGATTGCTGAAAATTTGTTCGATCGCACCGCACTCAACAATCTTGCCTCGGTACATCACCGCCACCGTATCGCCAATTTCAGCAATGACGCCCAAATCGTGGGTAATAAAAATCATTGCCATGCCTCTAGAGTCCCGCAACTCCCGCAGCAAAGCTAAGATTGTTGCCTGCACGGTTACGTCCAAAGCCGTGGTAGGTTCATCAGCAATTAATAAAGTTGGATTGCAAGAAATGGCCATTGCAATCATCACGCGCTGGATTTGACCGCCTGAGAGTTCGTGGGGATAGCGATCGAGCATAGCTTGTTTTTGGCCGTTGACAAGCTGCATCAAATCGCGATCGTCCTCCATCACTGCTTGATTTCCCGCAGCAGTCGGGGAGTGCTCTTGCCGCAAAGCCAAACACCGCTGCCTGAGCTCATCGTCGCCCGGTAGCAGCTTCACTTCTTGCAGCAGAGAAGCAGCTTGGCGCCGCGCTTCTGTCTGGGACACCTGTTGGTGCAAACAAATGGCTTCTGTGAGTTGAAATCCGATCGTATAAACGGGATTTAGCGAACTCATCGGCTCTTGAAAAATCGTCGCAATCTGGCTGCCCCGGTATGTTTGTTTTTCCCTGTCCGGCATTTCCAGCAGATTCACAGGCCCATTGCTAGCGCCGTCTTTTGTCGGAGAAAACCAAATTTCGCCATCGATTTTCGTTGACGAACTCGACAGCAAACCCATAACAGCCAGGGATGTTACCGATTTTCCCGACCCCGACTCTCCCACGATGCCCAGAGTTTGCCCTCGCTTGACCTCAAAGGAAATGCCGTCAACCGCTTTGACGGTTGCAGACGCATCGCCTGCGTCCGCAGATTGAAATTGAACCCGCAGGTTGCGAACTTCTAGGACGGTTTCACTCATGGAAGTCTATGACAAAAATTAAAGGGAGATTAAGTGGATTGTAGCAGGGCCTGTTCAAGGCAGAAGGCACGGGGAAAGTTTTAAGATTGCTTCGTTCCTCGCGAAGCGTGGCAATCTGAAAACTCAGAGCTAGTTATAGCGGATCTCAATCAGGTGAGGTACTCGCGGGCTTTCTTACCAATTTCGCAATCGAAAATCGAAAATCCCAATCAGTACCTCACTCAATTGACAATTGCGATAAGTGCCTTCTGCCTGCAATTTTCCTCAAAAACCTATGACTTGAGTGTCAGCAGGCAGTGCAGTGGCCTCGGAGACCTTTTTAAACACGGTTGCCTGCTCGTTTAAGGAATTAGGTCTGGCCTGTCCGGGATTAGTGCCTTGCAACTGAAGGCGCATTTGACCTTCGGGAGTCAACTCAAAAACAGTCTCAACGGTTTCTGTGCTGCTGAGGCCGACATCAAGGTGCATCGGTTTTTCACCGAGATTAACTTTGTACCTCATTTCTTTGGCGCGGGCGGCTCCGTCCGGGCCTTTAGCCATGAGAAACAATTTGCCTTCTGGGGCAAAGACGAAGGTGAAAGACTGACCGGAGGGGACTGTGCCTTGCCATTGGCCTAGAAGTTGCGTGTCGATGTTGCTGGTGGCCGGGGCTGTAGCTTCAGCAATTGTTGGTGCTGCTGCGGATGCTGGGCCGACTGAGGCGTTGAAGCTAATGAGGATGCCCAAGCAAAGGCTACCTACGATCGCTTTACCAATCATTTTTGAATTAAACATGAGACCGATCTAAAAATTGGTTATTTGTTTTGTACACTGTAGCGGTAAAACCGTACTTTGTTTAGTTTAAATCTGTTTTACGGATAGACATAGGTTGGGTTCAAACTCGTAACGCAGTTCTCATATCCTGACTAAAGCTTGTCCTGAGCTTTTTTAAGGGTTACGGGGCTTTCAGTTTTTTTTGTTGTAAAATCCAATACAAATCCGGCTTAAGCTGCACAGTTCGCTGTTCTGAGTAGATTGTTCTTAACTCAAAACAGCTAATTGACTATTGCGTTCGATCGCACCCCCAGATAGTTTGGCAAATCGATCGCATTAATAGTCTTTCATTAATTTTTTTCAGGATCGGGTTCGACTTGTTCTGTCGGAGATTCCGGCGTGGGTTCCTGTGGATTTCGCGATCGTTTCATGCGCTCCAATGCCTCTGCGTAAGACCAAGCCACGCTCACAAGAAAAGCTTTCGCCATGCCGGACAAATTTTGTGCATCCTCGCTTTCAGGCGCTTCAGCTTTTTGGTTGCCGTCGTTCATCATGTTTTTGTTTTCTCCCGGGCAGGTTTTTCTAGCGATTTTTTGCAGTGTGCGATCGATACCCACAAATTATGATTTTTCTTGCACCCGCACCCTACTTATCTTTGAGGATATGACCTTGATTACCACGAATAATATCATAAATATGCTGATTGGATGACCACATCAGAAAGAAACCTTAACTTCGCTGGTTGCCCGCAGCACAGACTCTTGCTGGAAAGTCCGCTTGTAAGTTTCGATAATTTCATGAATAGCTTGATTTTTTTCAGGACTACTTTCATAAATTAAAATAACTATTTTAGAGTTTTCTCTAATCAGAATTCCCGAACTGTTGAGAAACTGCCCGGAACCGTCTAATACGGTTAGCCCTTCGCGAAAGCGAGGGGTAATAACTGCCTTGACAAACTCCTGCCATTCGGATTCAGAAATTGTCTCGCCTCCCGGTTTGGTTAAGCCAAAAAACAGTTCATCTTTGAGGAGGTTTGTTTGCTTGGCATTAGTCTCCGAAGTTTCGGGAAGTTGAGCGCGGGCAATTGTCGCAGGACAAACAGGCAGGATGAACAGCAGGCACGTCAAGCAAAGACTGTTAAGATGTTTATTCATCAGGAATTACGCGAAAATTCTATATTGTGGGCAGTTGTTTCTAGCGTGCCCTTGAAAGGTTGATTGAGAATACTGCAATATCTCAGTTTTAACCACCGAGTCTGAGCAACGGGTTTTTAACGCGAATTTGATTTAATTTAACATAAAAGACTTCCAACTCAAAAACCCAGTTTCACCTGAGAAACTGGGTTTTTGAGCATCTGTTCTAGTTTATGTATGCTCGCCTACTTGATTGCGTCTGTCGTATTAAGTCGCTCAACCTAATTTAAACGTCAAACTTTTCAGGTGTTCAGAAACCCGGAAGGGCGAGCACTCTTGGCTGCGCCCCGAAAGCAATCAGGTTTCTCAGTGTTATATTTTTTAGGTGGAGCTACTAATCCTTTAATTCGCGGATACTTCTCTTAGCAGTGTCTTGATACATCTCCCCCATTTCTTTCACGGCTGCTCCTGCCTCTTGGCCAATCTTCTGAGCTCGTTCGCCGGGAGAGTCTGAGGTTTCGCGAGCTTCTTGCCTCCATTCCCGCGTTGTTTGGGGTCTTTCAGGATTGTTGAGTTCAGATTTTGAGCTGGCTTGCGTGCCCAAACCTTTGGTAGTGCGTCCCGAATCAACAGTGGTTGTCAGCAGCAGAAAACCCACTAGGACAACACTCAAAAAACTCTTAATTTGAAAGCCCTTAAGCAGGGAACTGATGCGAGCAATGGCTGTGGAAATCAAATTCATCTCAGTAATACTCCCTAAGTTGATTGGTGATAATTTTCAACATTTTTTCATCTAATTGACTCGCTCCCAAACCAGCAGCTAATGCGAGGTAAAGCCAACTTAGCTTTAACTTGCGCTTAACCACCTAAATAGAGTTATAGGTTAGCGATAAAATCTGGTAAAGACGCAACCTATGTGTCAGTCAATTAGTTTTTTCACACATGAATATCACGTTAACAGCAACCAAATAGTTCTACCTCTAACTAAAGTCATAACTTAATTAGAAGCAAAAAATATTTTTTTATACACATGGTTAGACAATTTTTAATCAAGCATGGTATGCAGGGCAAATTCTTATTGCAAGCGATCGCCCGTTTTCACGTCAAACCAGTGCAGCAACTGAGGCGGAAAAACCAGCTCTACAATTTCGGAATTCCAGTGGCGGTCATTTGGCAGCAAAGCCCGCACCGTTACTGACTCCAAACCTTTAACTCGGACGCTAACTAAATTTTGCATTCCCAAGTTTTCCACTAAATAAACCTCACCTTTAATTGCCTCTGAGCCCGGCATATTGCCGGCCTCTGCATCTGCAAAGCCGACGTGTTCCGGGCGAATTCCCAAGACAATTTCTGGCGGCACAGTCGGCATATTTGGGAGTGGAACTCCAAAATCACCTAACATCGCAAAATTGCCCTGGCATTTAAGCACTAGCAAATTCATTTGCGGGCTGCCCACAAAACCAGCGACAAATTGATTGGCAGGACGGGTATAAATTAAGTGTGGCGGATCTAGCTGCTGCACGCTGCCGCTGTTAAGAACTGCGACTTTTGTAGAAAGCGTCATTGCTTCGGTTTGGTCGTGAGTGACGTAAACTACAGGAGCTTTTTGGGAGGAAAATAATTGTTTGAGTTCGGCCCTAACTTTTTCTCGTAATAATGCGTCGAGATTGCTCAAAGGTTCGTCGAGCAAAAATACTTCCGGTTGGCGCACTAATGCGCGGCCGAGGGCGACTCGCTGCCGCTGTCCGCCTGATAGTTTTCCTGGTTTGCGATCGATTAATTCCGTCAATCCGAGGGATGTTGCAACTTCTGTCACTAACCGATTGATTTCACCGGAGGAGATTTTGCGAAGTTTGAGGCTCGATGCCATGTTCTCGTATACTGTCATGTGCGGATACAGCGCGTAACTTTGAAAAACCATTGCAATATCGCGATCGCCCGGTCTGAGATAAGTGACATTGCGATCGCCAATTCTAATCTCGCCTCTAGTTGGCTGTTCCAACCCTGCAATTAACCGCAGCGTCGTAGATTTGCCGCACCCCGACGGCCCCAGCAAGGTCAGAAATTCTCCTTCGCTGACATCCAAACTAATGTCTTTGACGGGAACAACTTTAGGGCTGTAGGTTTTATTGAGGTTTTTGAGTTGCAATTTTGCCATGATTTTTAAACTGTTGACTATTGACTGTGGACTGTTGACTGTGTTGTTTGACTCGTTCCCAGGCACAGCCTAGGGCGTCGGTTCAGTATTAGGAGTTGACAAAAAAAGGAATTTATGAAATTAGCCAGTGCATGAGTTCGACTCTA
>NZ_JAUBSD010000086.1:0-33949 GCF_036704575.1 Microcoleus sp. K5-D4 | reverse complement strand
GCCGCTTTTACCAACAAGGTATGCGGGCTGCAACCCTGATTCGGTCTATCTCTTAGGCATCTTTGTCACCCCCCCAGTAATAATGCTTGACTGAAGAATGCAAATTTTGTTTTAAGTCTGTCGAAGGGGAGTTAAGTACACATCTATCTATAGAGAGATATTGAGAAAGTTCTCTAAGCTAGCAGTTGTCAATCGGATGAAACTCACATCTTGCACTATTGTCAAGAACAGGCTTTTCGGCCTGTTCCACAATGAAATTCATCTCTTGTGGAACAGGCCGGAAAGCCTTTTCCTACACAAGTAATTGAGAATTGTGCAATATCTCAGATGAAACAAAGTAGGGACTTAGGCTTGACCTAAGTCCCTACAGATGCTCGCATACAATCTATATTTATCCGTAATTTTAAGCATTGGTATAACTTTTGTCGATCGCCCAATCGACGAGCTATTCTACTATAAAAACCCGGTTTTCAAGTAAGTCCTAAATACAAAAAACACCGCTCCTCAAAACAGGAGAACGGTGTATAGGGGGTGTTATGGGTTGTTGTCTGGGATTAACCTTAACAAATCACGATCGGCTGAGGCTATGCCTTGTGATGGTTAAAAAATTGGCACAAACCTGCATGATCGCCCGTTGCTCGATCGACCTTTGCGATTAGCCCAACCATTCCACAACAGCATCCTGCTTGGTATTGGTGCGCCGTTCTGGGGTTTCGCGGTTAAATTTCAAGTGGATGGCGCGGTTTTGTTCGCCGTCTGCTGCTACTGCAAAAATCGGATAGTCGATTAAGCCGTCTTGGAAGGACATCTGGAAGCGGAAAGTGCCGTCAGCATTGAGTTTAATCGGCTGTCCGCCTACGTAGACGGTAGCGTCAGGCTCGGTGGCCCCGTAGACGATCAGTTCGGCATCAGCAACTAACCAGAACTGGCGGGGGCGCATCGGGGCGGCGAAGCCAACTCCCGACATACCGACACCGGACATACCAAAACCAGACATGGTGAGACCGGACATACCGACACCGGACATACCGACACCCGACATGGTGAGGCCGGACATACCGACACCCGACGCGGTGAGGCCGGACATGGTGGGAGCCGCCCACATTCCGACGCCGGAGGGGAACACGTAGGAACTGAGAGCTTGTTCGTGGATGCCAACTTGCTGGACGGAACCGGCGACGTGCTGCATGGAACCGAAGACAGAACCCGCTACGCGCAGGGCTTCGGCAGATTCTGCCATGCCGAATATTTGTTCGTAGATGGCGTTGCTGGTGCTGTAACCACCGCCATTGACTGCTTGTGCGAGTTTCTTGGCCGGAGGAACCAGTTCCGCGAATGTTTTGCCCTGCAATTCTTCTTCCCAGTCGAGGGTGATGAATTGATCTTCAATCCAGTCGCTGGGATAGACGGGAGGAACGCGGACTTCAGCCGATCGAGCTAATACCAGCCAGCGGCCATCTGCACAGCGGTAGCCGATGTCGATCGCGTAGTCCCGATCGCTCACGGGGATTGGCACATACCATTCCCGCGCCAGTTCGTCGCAGGGATATTCTTGAATGCTGTGCGGGCTTTGAATGTCGAGGTTAACATCTGTAACGTCGTAGATCCGCAGGGCGAGTTGCTGTCCTCCTTGGCGACGCAATTCTTCTTTGCGATCGTTGGGAATGTCCCAGTAAGTGTAGGCCCATTCAGGGTCGCGGGGCATTAAAACCACCCGGCTTTCGCCGTAGCCGTTGGGCAAATCTGCTAAACCTTCATCTACAGACGACAAAGAACCGCCTGTTCTATCTTCTTGACCGAGTTCAAACTTTGCTGCTTCCACTGCTTCTTGTGCCTCTAGTTTGCGAGATGGGCTGTAGGAAAATTTGGTGCGTTGAATTTCTTGAATTGATGCCAGAAGTTGCGATTTCCGCATCCGGCTGTAGCGAGAGACTCCACATTCGCTAGCCACTCTGCGGAGTTGTCGCAAAGTCATCTCTTCTAATGGTGGGCGTTCTTTTGCCATGAGTTGGTTCTCCACTAATTTAGGATGGCGGGTTAGATTTTTTTCTTTCAACACAAATGTGTTGACTTTTTGAGTTAGAAACTCTTTTAAATCCACATATTATCGAGCTTCCAAATCTCTCCAACCTTTGAAGCCTTGCTTGTTTTTAGCTTGTCTTGTCCCCCATGCGATCGGGGTTTGGACTTATTGGCTTCTGCGCGCACCGCCCGATCTAAATAAAGCTTTATCTGTCGATTCTTGGTTGACAAGATCGATTTTGTGAGTGCGATCGGTGCTGCTAGCAACGCTGTGCTTGCAGCACACGCGCTATTCGACTCCCAGGGGTGCTTAATCCAAGCATTTCTTTGGGATCGCTTTGTCATGACTTAATGTTGCAGACAAATTGCGATCGGGTCAAGGGGTCTTTTCCCTCAATCCTGGGTACTTATACGCATTTTCGTGATTTTGGGGATCAGATTGTCATGGAATCTTGACAATACTCCGCTTGCGGGGATCGTCTCGGAAAGTATTGTCAAGATTCTCTGACATGAATTAGATTTGAGATTGAGTCGGCTGGGGCGGTACTATGGATAGAGGAAATTTAGTACAAAATTTGCTAGGCTGGCAGTTGGGCCATTGTCTTATGCAAGCTTCGCTAACGGGCGATCGCAACTACAAACCAACAGTCCTGAACGCAAAAATGGTTTGACGCCCTACTCAAACAGATAAGGTGGGCACTGCACACCCTACACATAGACGTTCTGCGTAAATCTTGTAAAATCTAAAATCTAAAATCTAAAATCGAATGACTCTAACGCTTTACAACAGCTTGACCCGTCGCGAATCACCTTTTGAACCCATCGAACCAGGAAAGGTGCGGATGTATTGCTGCGGCGTTACGGTATACGATTACTGCCACGTCGGCCACGCCCGCGCTTACATTGTTTGGGACATGGTGCGGCGTTATCTAATGTGGCGGGGATACGATGTGCGCTACGTGCAGAATTTTACAGATATTGACGACAAAATTCTCAACCGCGCCCGCGAAACTAATTCCACAATGGAAGCTGTGGCGGAACGCTTCATCGATGAATATTTTGCAGATATGGACAAGCTAAATATTCTCAGGGCCGATGAATATCCTCGCGCCACCCATACAATGGACGGGATTAAACGGCTGATTCACGAATTAGAAAATAAAGGTTATGCCTATGCTTCCGGCGGCGACGTTTACTACAACGTGAGGCAATTTCCTGATTACGGAAAACTTTCCGGTCGCAAGTTGGAAGAAATGCAAGCCGGGGCTAGCGGTAGATTGGAAACCGCAGAAATAGAATCTCAAAAAAAGCAAGATTCCTCTGATTTTGCCCTGTGGAAAAGCGCTAAGCCCGGTGAACCTGCTTGGGATTCATCTTGGGGAAAAGGTCGCCCCGGATGGCACATCGAATGTTCGGCGATGGTGCGCGATTGCTTGGGCGAAACTATTGACATTCACTGCGGCGGTTCCGATTTAACTTTCCCCCACCATGAGAATGAAATTGCTCAATCTGAAGCCGCGACGGGCAAGTCACTTGCTAATTATTGGATGCACAATGCTTTTGTGACTGTCAACGGCAAAAAAATGTCGAAATCTTTGCACAATTTTATTACAATTCGCGATTTGTTGGATGGGAATTGGTCGGGGGATACAGCTTTGGAAGGAAGCGAGAAGTCAAAAGCGGTGGAACCGATGGCAGTGAGGCTGTTTGTGTTCATGGCGCAGTATCGGAGTCAAATTGATTTTACCGAAGAGGCGATCGCCTCCGCTAAAAATGGCTGGCACACTCTTAAGGAAGGCTTACTTTTTGGCAGTCAACACGGATCTAAACTGGGTTGGGATGTTGAGAAAATTGATAAATTGACTGAAGAGAATAGCACATTAGCCCAGCAATTTCAAGCAGCTATGGATAATGATTTTAATACTCCCGCTGCTTTGACTGTGCTGTTTGAATTAGCCAAAGAATTGGGCAAGGAAAGCAATGTTTTAGTGCATCAAGGCAAAACAGAAATTTCGCCGGAATTGTTGCAGCAAAAATGGGTGACTTTGGTAACTTTGGCAGGGGTTTTGGGTTTAGAAGTTCAGCCGGAAAGTGATAGCAATGATGCGGCTGGCGGTTTGAGTGATGGGGAAATTGAGGCGATGATTCAGAAGCGGAAAGATGCCCGAAAGGCGAGGGATTTTGCTGAGGGCGATCGCATTCGCAACGAACTTAAGGATCGGGGCATTACTTTGATAGATCAAAAGGATGGTACAACCATCTGGCACGGGAGTTGAAATTTAGAGTTTTTTAACCGCAGATGAACGCGGATGAACGCAGATGAAATTCCATCCGCGTTCATCCGCGTTCATCTGCTGATATCTGCGGTTAAAAACTCCCATTGACAAACTCCGCAACAGCCGCGACAAATTCTGCGGTGGATTCATAGGGCAAAACATTGCGCCCCGGCATTAATAAACCTTCCGCATTGGGAAAATGGGCTAAATATTGCGCTAATCTTTCATCCGGTTTCTCTTCTTTACCCGCTTGACTGATGCTTGAGGCTTTTTCTCCCATCACAATGAGTGCGGGTCGATCGAACTTTTGAATCGTACCGCTATAATCCTGCCGCCAAAACCCCGCTAAAAACGAGAAAACCGCGTGTCTGCTGTCAAGATTTGCCGCCCCAGCCTGCAAAGCATCCAACCATTCGCTGTCAACCTTTGCCGCATCGCCAAACAGTTGTTTCACAGAAAAAGAACGCAAAAACTCAGCGCGTCTGGCGTAGCGGTAAAAAGCGTTTCCCAATGGAGAATTTAACAAATTCCAGACAATCCGTTGCTGTCTTTCTGTCGAATGTTTGTTCATCACAGCCCAAGCGGGAGGCCCTGCGAGAACTAACCCGCGAATTAAATTTGAGCCGCTTTCCTGCTGCATTTTTGCTAAAGCCAAGCCTACAGACAGTAAAGCACCTTGCACGAGTACGATCGCAGGTTTTTTTACTACACTTTCCAAGAAATATTGCAACTGTGCGGCCCAATCGTCAGGATAGCAAGCCACAGCCGGCATTTCGCAATCGCCGCAGCCCAAAAGGTCGGGATTGTAAATCGGATTACTGTTCCCTGCTTGGTACCAACTCTCACAAAATCTATGCCAAAAGATTCTTGACAAACCAACTCCTATCGGATGAATTAATAACAAAGGGATGCTATCTTCTGTCGCAGTAGTTTGGTTATAAACATCATAAGCACAGCGATAGTTTTGCCATTCGTAAAACAGCGTTGGTGACTTTATAGACGAAATGGTGGATAAATCTTGGGTTGAATATGGGGGTTGCATATTATTTTTTTTTGAACCGATGTTACTTTTTATTATAATATGAGTAGGTGCGGGTTTTACCCGACATATATTTGGTAAATGAGAATATAAATAAACCCGCTCTGCGGGATGACATAAACGCCAATACAAACCTTGATTACTTAATTATGTCAGAACAGCGGATAACTATTTCTTTACCTAACTTGCTGCTAATTGTAGCATCGTCCTTGCTGCTAGTGCTGCTGTGGCAATTGCGAAGCCTGCTAGTAATTCTGATGATATCAGTTGTGCTGGCTGCTTCGATCGTCCCGATCGTGAATTGGGCCGAAACCATGCGGGTTCCCCGCTGGCTGGCGGTGATTATGGTTTATTTAACTCTCATCGGCGGATTTAGCGGGACGGTAGTGTTAATCGGGCCCACGGTAATCGAACAAATAGAGTTACTGCTGCGGCAGCTACCAGTTTATGTCGAAAGTTTGCGAACTGTGGCAACTAATGTATTGAGTCGCCTAACCGACGATGCCCCAACCTTGGTGGGTCAGTTGGTGGACACTCAATCGCTGACTAATTGGCTGATTCGATCGAGCCAACAACTGGTTTTGCGATCGTACAGTTTAACGAGAGGCATTCTAGGCGGTGTCTTCAGCCTAGTTTTAGCATTATTTATTTCCGGTTACATGGTTGCCGACAGCGACACATTAATCAAAAGTTTGGTGCAGTTTTTCCCAAAACCTTGGGATACAAGATTAGCTGCACAAGCCGCGCCAATCGGCCAAAGAATGGGGAGTTATATTCGCGGGCGAGTGTTAGTTTCCGGAATTTTAGGGATATTTATTACCACAGGTTTGAGCATTTTGGGAATGCCGGAATTTGCTTTAGGCTTGGGTGCGATCGCAGGTGTTACCAACTTGATTCCCTTCATCGGCCCAGTGTTAGGAGCAGTACCAGCATTAATCGTAGCATTAGCTAAAGGTGGCTGGGTACTTTTGTGGGTATTACTGTTATTTGTAATTATCCAGAATTTAGAAACTTACGTCCTCGATCCTTTGCTAGTTGGTTCATCGGTTGGTGTGCATCCTTTATATCAATTGCTGTCTGTATTGGGAGGTGTTCAAGTATTAGGAATTATTGGAGCTGTAATTGTGCCACCTTGGTTTGCGGGAGTGGCAGCTTTGATTGAAAACTTGTATTTAAAACCCAAACTTAGGAGCGAACATCGAGAGGCAATAGATCAGGCTAAAAATAATTCTGATTTGCCACCTCTTACACCTTCAGCGTGACAGCAGCTTACGCCTTGAGAATTCAACACAGTAGACTCCAATTGCAAACATTCGCTCACCTCCCTGGAAATTATCTGCGTTTATCCGCGTTTATCTGCCTTACATCTGCGGTTGACCATCAATCAAAGATTCATGCAATAAATCTAGTATCCACAAGTCCACTGACTAAGGACTAATTGCCACTTCAATGCGGCGGTTGCGCTGCCGATTAGTATCGGAACTATTATCCACCGAAGGGCGACTTTCCCCATAGCCGATCGCTACCCAATGATACTTCTGACCGAGCACACCAGACAAATACTGCACCACAGCCTGAGCCCGCGCAAACGACACATTGCGATTGTCCGCCGCTTCCCCCGCGTCGTCAGTGTGGCCAGCAACCCGCACAGTTGCCCCCTCGTGATTACTCAACTCGGCCACCAAATTGTCCAAAATCGCACTTGTTCCCGCGCGCAAAGAAATGCTGCCAGTATCAAACAAAACATCGCTGGGCAGAGTCACCATCAGCCCATCCCCCCCAAACACCGGATTATTGGCATTCTGTGGCGCAGTATTCACCGTTTCAGGGTTCAGACTGGGGCTGCTGCCGATCGCCGGTAAAGCAGGGGCAACACTTGCCGCCGTTTCCGGCGACGCTAATTCCCGCGACATCAACTGCAAACGCTTTTCCAAAGTTTCCGTCGGGCGGCTGCTGCCCAACTGACTCTCCAAAGCCGCCGTGCGACCAATCAGGGCGTTGAGTTCGCCCTGCAACTGTCTCAAATCCGACTGCAATTTCTCTCTCTGGGCAGGACTAACTTTTGACTGGGGAGTCGGTGTAGCCGTTGGTGGCGGAAGCGCCGGAATTGGCGTTGCTGGGGCGCGTTTCGGGCTGGAGGTCAAATTTTGAGTTACACGCAGCAATCTCTCTGCCAGCGGCATTTCCGTCGCGCCTGACGGATAAATTTGAGCGATCGTCATCCCCAAAACCCACGCAAAACCGCTGCCCACCCCCAGCAGCAGCAGTCGAAAAATCAGCGACAGTACAAGCAAACCTTTTCCCCGCGACTGGGAGACGCGAGTGGGGGGGATTGAAGGTTTTTGGTTAAAAGATCGCGTCATATTTCATCCCTCTCGGTGTACATACCAGATTAATTTCGATACTATCTTACCTATCCGATTGGAAATTTGAGATTTGAGATTTGAGATTTGAGATTTATCCTCCCATCTAAAATCTCAAAAAGAAACCCGGTTTCTATAAATCGGGGGTTTAGTGGCGAAGCATCGAGGCAGAAACCGGGTGTCTAATCCGTTGCGTGCCAGCGTGAATCTGTTGGATAATTCAGTAAAATTTTTGGAAAAAAAACCGATGACTGACCCTTTAAATAGCCCTTATCCCGTTCCTTGGGAATGGATTACTGCCACTCATGCTAAAGTGAGTTCTACTGCCGGCACAGGCCTCCGCTATTATCGCAGTCCATCCCTAGTTTCAACGAACGGCCAATACGCAGCTTACAGTCGAATTGAGTTGCAAGTACAGCCGGAATTCTCCCGGTGTCGGGTTAGCAGTGTCATGTTTGTGGAAAATCTCAAAACCGGGGAACTGCAAACAGTGGCCGCTGCATCGCCACTGGCCGAAAGTGGGATGTATGCTAGCGATGATACAGATATGTCCGGGACGATCGCCATTTTAGTGCCTGTTTCTTGGAATCAAGACGGTTCCCGCATTCTCGCCCGCGAATTTGAAGCACTTTTCAACTCTTCGGATATGTCCGACTACGGTGTCATTTGGGACAAAAATGATAATTACACTTATACCGTTGCTCCCGCTCGCAGTCTTTACACTCATGCTGTATTGTTGGGTTGGAGTCAAGTTTGTCCCGGACAAGTTCTGTTCCGCGCCGGCAATTTGGGCGATCGATCTTGGCCTCTTTGTGCAGTTGATATGACAGGGCAAACGGTAGCAGTCACCGAGGACAAACCCTTAGTTTTCGGCAGTCAAGCCAGCACAGACTGGATCGAACCTAAAACTCGTTTTTAGATATTATGGCGGCATTGCCTTGGATCGGGCCAACCATTTTTTTACTGTCAGGTCAGTCTTTCAACCAATTCATTTTGACCCTGGGGCTGATTATTTTAGCTGTTGTTTTTGGTTTAACAGCGTTTATTTTTATTCGCATTTTCCTCAATTGGTTGCAGGCAAAATTCGAGAAGCATCACCTCTTTAGGCGATCGTTCACAAGAAATACTGGTCATTTAACCGCTAATATTTCACAACCTGAACAAGTTTTTTTAGAACCCAGATTTGTAGAAAGTGACGGCAATTTAACTGCTACTATTTTTGGAGGCAAAAGCGCTATTTCAAGCTCGCTTCAGCCGGAGATAATCTGCGAAAATTCAGAATCAGTTGCCTATCTCTACAAGCCGATCGCCCTTTGGCACGGGCGCTTAATTTTGCCCTCAAACGAACAGCGCCAGCCCTACGGGACAGTGTTTTTGGAAGTAATAAATGCCCCAAAAAAATATAAAAATTTCATTGGCAAAACAGCATTTTTGAAATGGAGTACAAATCGCGAAGTACAGTTTTTTGTCCACGCAGTCAGTCAAGATATAAACTTCACACAAGAAACTAAAAAAAGTCAAAAATCTGGCAACATCCATCCAGATAGATTGAACGGCTGGCGAAATGTAGGCCCTTTAGAAACTCTAGCAGGTAGCAGAGTCGAAGATAGCGTTACTGTGATGCTACGCAGGCCGGTGATAGCGATTAATTATAGCAGCAGCGATCGCCAGGAACTCACGATCGATCGCGAACCAGTACAAATTATCGGACGTTTCTGCGCCTTAGTCTCAATTTTAAAGCGAAAAGAAGCCGACAGCGACAAATTTATTGTCCGGCATTTCAACAAAACATCTCAACAATTTGACGGCGCCGCCGAAATTATTCGGATTCCACAAGTACAGCCAGACAAAAATGGCGTAGCGAGGTCTACCAATCACCTGATCGAACAATCCCCCTTAAATCCAGACGGCTGGTACATTTACGGCGAAAGAGACGAAGACAGTATATTTGTAGTGCAGGCAATCGAACCCCGCAAAATTGCCCAATTAACACCAGATGAAACACATTTCGGACTGAAAAAATCTATCGCTTATTTAAACAGCCAAAATTGGGAAAATACACCCGCCCAAAAAGGGCAAGTAAAAAGAGTATTGTTAACGCCAAATGATGCTACAGAAAACGCTTCCATCTCTCCTTGGCAAGAAGGAGATATCGGGATAGTGATTCACAGTTTCGGGGGTATCGGCGGCAAAAAAGGCGAACGGCCACCGCTGGGAATTGTCACCGGACATTTTGCTTTGGGAGTAGCAAAAGTAGTGCGCGATCGCTTTACCAGCGAACTGCGTTTTGACATAGAATACAAACAAGTTTACGCCCACAATCCCGACGGAATTGTTGCCGGTTCCAGCAAATGGCAAAGCTACATGGGAGACTTGCAGCGCGGCTGGTTGGGCGATCGCCCGGTTTGCGATATCATCTGTAAATTAGACTGCGTGTGTTACGACTACGATTTTGACGGCATCACCTTGTCGCCTTTAACCGAATTAAACCAGCAACTAGATATCATGATGGCCCGCTACCGCAGCGGAGACGGCACCGGCGCAAGTTTAGTCACGCCAGCAACTTCTTGCGTCCAAGATTCAAGTCAGGCAATTTACGCGACAATTAAAAAAATTACTTCCGAAGTCGAGTCAAATCCTCAGATTCAAGACTGGTTGAAAACACATCCCACCGACGCACAAACCCAAAGGTTTCACCAGTTAGTAGCTTTAGGAGAGAGTTTAGAAAAAGTATTAATGCCCCTCGGCATTGTCCGTCCAGATTGGCAGAAAAATCCAAGATTGGCAGGGATTGATGCGGAACTGAAAAAAACCTTTTTTGTGGGTATAGTGAACCTGATAAAAGCTGCTATTAGTTACCGCACAATGTTGCCCAGGCGCACCCAAGATGAAATAGCCAAAATTTTCTTAAAACAGGGAGCATTTTTGTGGATAATTCGCACTAATCAAGTTGGAGGATTTGACCCAGACATTGAGCCACTTGCACCAACAGGCTTTTGAATCAGTAATCGGTTTGTAGATGATTCGGATCTTGAAATCGCTACTATAAAAACCCAGTCTGCCTCCACAGACTAAGAGATTGAGGGAACATTTAAGCGGGATTTGGTATCAGTCAACAGTCAACCGTTAACAGTCAACAGCTAACCGTTAACAGTCAACAATCAACCATTACCAAGGAGTGACTTGAACAGTGCCGTCTGGTGCCAAAACTACGCGGAAATCAGCCAGTGGTTCCGCAGGTGGCCTGGTGCCAACCGGTTTGTAAAGCAACTCCGACAACGGCGTTTCGGATCTCTCGACTGCTGCCGAATTTTCCGGCTTGTAACCGACAATCGCCCCGTCTTGGGCCACACTCACCCGATAAACCAACTCCGCATCAACCGGAGGCTGATCCTTCACAACTCCATCAATTTGCTGGGAAAGTTTGCCCCTCAACAGGTCTATTTCCCCTGGATCGGTAATTGGCACGGCTGCCACCTCTGGGCTTGCCAAACCTTCAGCAACAGGACTGGGCGTGCTTTCCGGCGAAGTGCTCGACTGCGGTGTGGGGCTAGGTGAAGCGTCCGGCTGCGGCGCGGGGATCGGAGTCGGCGAAATCGATCCAGGGTTCGGAGTTTGAGCCCCCGGCAGCAAACCCTCAGCAGGAGGCGTGGGATTGGGATTAGGCGAACCCGATCCGCCCGGATTCGGCGTCCCCTGATTCTGGCCCGCTGGATTGGGCTGCGGCACCGGATCTCTCTGGCGCTGGACTTCCGGCACCGGCACCAAGAAAAATGCCATCGCAGCCAAAGCCAAACTCGACACCCCCACGACAGCAGGCAAACTCCGCTTCGCCAAAGGTTCGGCAGACTTGATATAACGCCTGGAAATAGGGGTTAATTGCAGCGACAATTCCGGCAGCGTCTGCGTGTCGGCAAAAAACTGATCGATCGCCTCTACCAAGTCAAATAGCTGTACCGTCGTCAAATCAACTTTTGCCGACAGTTCTGTTTTTTGATCGATTTGGGTTGCGCTGCCTGTGGAGGCGGGTAGAACGGTCAACCGGTGCAAGTTCCCGTCAATTCTGTGTAACTGCACCATACCCGCATTCGGGCCGTAGCGATCGGGATAATGCACTCCGCTCATAAATTCTTGAGCGTAGCTGCTGACGGCCCTCACCAAGCTTTCAAAAAACTCCCGCCCCCCCGTCAGGGGCTCGCCGAGACCTTTCACATAGCATTCAGCGCTCATTAATATGGAAAGCACCGGCCGTATATCTAACTGGCTGGCTGCCGAACCATCGCTCAACCCTTCTAGAACTAGGGTGCAATTTGGCAGACTGTACTGACGCCTAATAGTCATTTTTTATTCAACTTCTCCATCAAACAGGCTAACCCAGAAGCGCTGCATTCCGGCTGTGCCTGTACAAAATAGCAGTTTGCTCAACAAGTTCAAAGCTAGTTCGTTGAGCTTGTCGTCGGAATCGTAAGCTGCAACTAGCGATCGCTTGGGGTTCATGCGCGATCGAAAGTGAGCTCTAAAGCGTTCTAAATACTCGGCCAGCGGCTGGTTCTGGTTGAGGGGGAGATTTCTCGATCGCAACTGCTGCGAGTCTAGCAGCAACTGCCGAATTGTGGCGGTTAACTTGCGCGCCATATTGCAGGCGATCGCCACCAGCGCTTTTGCCTCCACAATGGTAAGGGAGCGGCGCTGGGTATAGCGTCTCAGCGGGTTAGTATTACGCATCAGCCAAAGGGCAACCCGATTTTTGATAATTGATTCCAATTCCAGGTCCTTTGACACGGCAAGCATTTCTTCCGCACCTCCGAGATACAAGGCTTCGATCGCCAGCAACATCAAGTCAATTTGCAATCTGGCTCGGCGGGGACATCCCCCATCGGAGGGCGACAAGTCTGGCAAACTGTCTAAAATTAACGGGTTTGACTGGGTAAGCGAAGTTTCTGACGGCATTAATATCACGGCAACATCCATTCCAAACAAACTATACGGGCACGGGGGGTCTTAAGCAAGACAAATTCTCAACCAAGAACTTCTCTGGGATACTTTATTTTTATCATTGACTTTTAGGTATATTTTCTAATTTAGCAGCAACCGACCGTCACAGGCGAGCTCCGGCGGCGGGAGTTCGATCGCCCACTCCCCCAACCCCGCCGCCACTTTGTGATTCCTTGGTTCATGAGGAGTGAAGGGAAGAGTCCGAAAGCGACAAAGAATTACCCATTTCCCATTTCTTATTCTCTATTGGGATCAATCAATGTTCCTGCTTTTGGGGTTGCACCGCCGCTTCTCTTTGAGCCGTAAAATCAGTAGCCGCCGTCTTATCAGTTAGACTAATTTTTCCCTTGAGGCTTTCTTGCTCCACAATTCCGCGCATTTTAACAGAACTGTTTTGACCCGTTGCTGTGGAGTCGCTGCAACCAGCTAAATTAGCAACCGTACCCGACAAGTTCAATCCTTGAGTTTCCCACTTACCAAATAGAGAAGGTTTCTCCTGGGCTGTTTTTTCCCTGCCCTCCCTGCTGCCCGATCGCAAATTACCGCTCAAATAAACACCCGATTGCTCGATTGTCAATACCAAAACATCAGACTTCAGACATTCTGGCAAACTTTTAGCATCGAAGCGATAACTTCCCCCAATTGCCGGAGCCGCCTTTAAATTTGATTCGCCGTAAGCACTCACTAATTTAAACAGCAGCAAAACAGAGCCGATCGCAATCCCGTAAAATGCCAGCGATTTGAGGCTTAAATGATTCATAATCTTGGTAATTAGTAATTGGGCATTGGGCATTGGGCATTGGGCATTGGGCATTGGGCATTGGTACTAACTCACCAATAACTAATAACTAATAACAACAGTCAACATTCAACTGACTACCTTTGAGGAAGTACCGATGCCAAGTGCGATCGCACTTTAACGTAACACCGCGCAATCAGCAGCGAAGAATGACACTGCACAGCCAATTCATCAGTATACTGTCCTAAAGTTTGGCGCTCAATTCCCCATTCCCGACTCGTACCAGCAATAGTCAAATCAGCATTAGCAGAAGCAGCCACCACTGCTTGAATTGGCTCAGCAGCCTCCACAATAGGAGTTTCAATGCGCGATCGCACATCAACCGGCAACTGATCCATCACTCGCTGAAACTCATAACTCAGAGCATTTTCAGCTTCCCCGTCAACCGCCACCCGCAGCACCGTCAAACGGCGTTCCTCGCTATTAACTAACAGTCTCAGCGCCAATTCTAACCCCAAATCATCGTGAATGTTTGCCGCGTAAGGTACTAACAAGTTATTCAACCTTTCCCGGCCTCTGTCAACAAAAATTGCTACATCCACCTTAGCGTTGCTGAGAATTTGACCGACACGTCCTCCCAAACGGTTGCTGCTAAAAGTAGGCCTGTGCCATCCTAATAAAATCAAATCTGCGCGATCTATCTCGGCAATTTGTGCCGTTTCCCGGGCTACATCATTAGTAATCCGAATGATGGGATGTACCAATTTCCGCGCCTCCGGCAGTTCCAAAGAATCAATCAATTCTGATAATTTCGAGCGACGCTCTTGAATAATGCGATCGGCTTCTGCCGGCGTACTTTCAAAGGCATAGTCATCATTTAATTCTATCAAACTCAGAGGATGAACCGCCGCCGACTTTAAATCATTACCGCCCATACCAGCAGCCGGCTGCGCCAGCGCTACCGCTAGTTGCAGTAAACCTTTCTGCGTGCTGGGATTGGCAACAGGTACTAAAATTCGATAAGTGGGCAGCAATTTGTTAGCAGTTTCTTCGCTGCTGTCAGCAATTTGTGAATCTTCTAATTCTGAATCCTCAGAGTTAACTTCTGAAATATCTAATCTAATTAACCGTTTTGGATAAGTCCACTCCAACAGTGGCGAAGTCATAAAAGTTGTCACTAACGCCATGATGACTAACATCGTAAATAGGAGCGGCGAAACTACGCCCAGCGAAAGACCGATATTGAGCACAATTAGTTCAGTCAAACCGCGAGTATTCATCAGCCATCCCAGCGCTGAAGCTTCGCGGTTGCTGATGCCGCAAACTCTGGCCGCAACGTAAGTGCCGACATATTTCCCAATAATAGCCACTCCTAAAACTGCGGCACACAGCAGCCACAATTCTGGACTGTTGAGGAGGCCGATTTGAGTCCGCAAGCCGCTGTAAGCAAAAAAGATTGGCAGCAGAAATATTAGTACAAAGTCTTCAGTTTTTTCTGCTAATTCTCTGGTTAATCCCGCATTTTTAGGCATGGCAGCACCCAGCAAAAATGCACCGAAGATTAAATGAATGCCGATCCATTCAGTAATTAAAGCCGATGCTACAACTCCCATGTAAATTCCCGAAAGCACTAACTGTGTTAATCTACCCGTGCGGTTGTATTGCTTGGAAAGCCGCTGCAAGAACCAGCGGACTACAGTCAGCATGAAACCGATGTAAATTAAAGATGCAATAATTGTCGGCAAAGCACCGAGCATCGAATTAGTACGAGTAACTGCGATCGCCACCGCTAACAAGCACCACGCCGTTACGTCATCTACCGCCGCGCAAGTCAGGGCCAGAGTCCCCAATTTTGTATTCTGCAAGTTGTGTTCTGTAATAATTCTTGCCAGCACCGGAAAGGCAGTAATTGACATGGCAGCGCCCAAAAATAGGGCAAAGGCTGTAAACGAAACGCTATTATTTGAAACTATGGGATACAGCAGCAGCGCTAGCAAGCTTCCTAGAGAAAACGGCACTAGAATGCTGACGTGGGAAGTTAAAATTGCTATATCTAAATTGCTTTTGAGATACTTGGGATTCAGTTCCAAACCAATCAAAAACATAAAAAATATTAGCCCCACCTCAGATAGCACGTTGAGGAAGGGAACGGCTTCGGCGGGAAAAAGTGCTGTTGCTAAATCTGGTGCAACTAAGCCAAACAGAGAAGGCCCAAGCATAATTCCTGCTACAATTTCTCCAATGACTTGAGGTTGTTTGATCGCTCGAAATCCTAAACCTACAAGTCTCGAAAGTGCGATGACAATTAGAACTTCAAGCAGAACGAGAATGGGTATGGGCATGGCGTTTTTAGCTTTGGGATTTTTGCGGATCGAGAGGGCAGGCTACTAAAGCTGACTGAATTGCCGAGAAAAAAATGGATACCAGCTCGATCGAAGGTAGAACGCACAAGAGGCGCACCAACAACGCCATTCTCTCACAAGCGAACAAAGGCTTTGGCAAGCTTCCACCTGGATTTTTTGTTTTTAAGAAGCTCTTGCAAGTAACTTTAACCGCAGCGTGCACACCC
The DNA here is from genome assembly GCF_036704575.1 of Microcoleus sp. K5-D4. Classification (NCBI taxonomy): domain Bacteria; kingdom Bacillati; phylum Cyanobacteriota; class Cyanophyceae; order Oscillatoriales; family Microcoleaceae; genus Microcoleus; species Microcoleus sp. K5-D4. The sequence continues at coordinate 17,946 of NZ_JAUBSD010000086.1, read as the reverse complement.
CGCACCCAACCCGCCCATTAAATCTCACCTCCGGGTGCCAAGCCAACCCTATGGATATCAGATTGTCAGAAAAAGTAGCGCGTTTGTGATAAACTAGAAAAGTTGTTTAAATTCGCACATCCGGGTTTTCGGGTGTTTCGAGGGCGCAAACCTTCAGAAATACGACCGGGTGGAGGATTAACCCGAATCAGGAGTTAAAAATACAATGCCAGTAGTCAGTTTGGCTCAAATGTTAGAGTCAGGGGTTCACTTCGGACACCAAACCCGTCGGTGGAACCCGAAAATGTCTCCCTACATTTTTACAGAGCGCAACGGGGTTCACATCATTGACCTCGTGCAAACCGCTCAGCTTATGGAAGACGCCTACGAGTACATGAGAGTTGCCTCAGAAAAAGGCAAAAAGTTTTTGTTCGTGGGTACGAAGCGCCAAGCTGCAGGAATTGTAGCCCAAGAAGCTCAACGCTGCGGTGCTTATTACGTCAACCAGCGCTGGCTGGGGGGAATGCTCACCAACTGGACGACGATTAAGTCCCGCGTTGAGCGCCTCAAGGATTTGGAGCGTCGCGAGGAAATCGGCGCCCTCGATTTGCTGCCGAAAAAAGAAGCTTCGGTACTGCGCCGAGAAATGGCAAAACTCCAGAAATATCTGGGCGGGATTAAATCTATGCGGAAGATTCCCGACGGAGTGGTGCTGGTAGACCAACGCCGCGAGTATAATGCGGTGTTGGAATGCCAAAAGTTGGGAATTCCGATCGTCTCTCTGTTGGATACCAACTGCGACCCGGATTTGGTTGACATTGCGATTCCGGCGAATGACGATGCTATTCGATCGATCAAGCTGATTGTCGGCAAGTTAGCTGATGCCATCTACGAAGGTCGTCACGGTCAGCAGGGCGGCGACTCTGAGGAAGACTACGACTACGAAGGTGGCTACGAAGGCGCTGAATATGATGTCGAAATCGAAGAATTGGATGACCCCGATTATGTAGATCCCGACGACGCTGCTGAGGCCGAGGGCGAAGAAACCGAGAGCTAGTATTGCCCTCGGAATCTGACATCAGGAAATTAAAAATTAAAGATTGAAAATTAAAAATAATTATTATTTTTAGTTGGATATTTTTAATTTTTAATTGTACATAGCACGAGTCTACGTCATTAGTAGATCTCTGGCAAAAGCATTCATTGTGTCAGGGTCAGAATTAATTCTGGCGCTACACCTACAAAGTCGGTACTAAGATCGACTGGGTATTTCTTCACTCTGGTCTAATCATTAACATTAAAATTAGTGACTAATGACTGATGACTAATGACTGATGACTAATGACTAATAACTAATTTTGATTGGGAACTTAAAGAAGATGGCGGACATATCTGCAAAACTTGTTAAAGAACTGCGCGAAAAAACTGGCGCTGGCATGATGGACTGCAAAAAAGCCCTCGTTGAAAACGAAGGCAATATCGAAACATCCATTGAGTGGCTGCGGAAAAAAGGTCTGGCTTCTGCAGGTAAAAAAGGTGGACGAGTCGCCTCAGAAGGACTTGTAGGCAGCTACATTCACACCGGCGGCCGCGTGGGAGTGCTGGTGGAAGTTAACTGCGAAACAGATTTTGTGGCACGTCGCGAAGAATTCCAAAAGTTGGTGCGGGATATTGCGATGCAAATTGCAGCTTGCCCGAATGTGGAATACGTGAAAGTTGAAGATATCCCCGCCGAAGTTGTCGAAAGAGAAAAGGCAATTGAAATGGGCAAAGATGACTTGGGCAACAAGCCGGAAAACATCAAAGAAAAGATTGTTCTAGGGCGGATTGAGAAGCGCATGAAAGAGTTATCTTTAATGGATCAGCCTTTTATTAAAGATCAGAATATCTCGGTGGAAGAGTTGGTGAAACAAACGATCGCCCAAATTGGAGAAAATGTTCAAGTGCGCCGCTTCGTGCGTTTTGTCTTGGGCGAAGGCATTGAAAAGGTAGAAGCTAACTTTGCCGATGAAGTGGCAGCCCAAATGGGTGTTCAATAATCCCAACTTAAGATTTAGAATTAAAAATTAAAAATGTGAAAAATTGATTTTTTGCATTTTTAATTTTTAATTTTTATAGGACTTATGGACAGACTATATTTGTAGTGTGGGCACTGCAAACCTTACTACTACAGACAGCGTAAAAATGGAAAACTTGCGTAATATCAAATCCGTTAGCATCGGAATAGTAAATTAGAGTTCACTGTTCACTGTTCACTGTCAACAGTCAACCGTCAACATCATTCCGGTGTAACCGGAAATGATATAAGTCCTATTTTAATTTTATACGAGAGATATGGTGCGACCAAGAGAGAGAATAGAGCAAGATTTGGCAGGACTCGAAGAGGCTTTAGCAGCCTTGAAGTTGGAGTTTAGCAGTACCTACGAAGGTTATTTAACTGCGTTGGGACAAGCGGTGCGGCAGCAGTTAATTTTGGCTTGCTATCACCTTTGCACTCAAGCAGTACCGGAGTCGTTTCTCAAGTTGTCCTTCGAGGGAAGGCAAAAAATGCAGCAGTCTGTAAGGGCTTTGGCCGCAGCGTCGGAGGAAAAATTGCGATCGCTGGTGACTGAATCACAAGCAGATGAAGAAATAGAGGAAGAGGAAGAGGAACAGGAAGAGGAAGAAGAAGACGAAGACGACTTCGAGGAAGAGCCAGAAGAGGAAGACGAAGCAGACGACAAGGAAGAAGACGAAAAGGAAAAAAACCCAGTTTCCGCCATTAACTATCTATTTTCATTGGCAAATTATCAATTGCCAAACGCCAATTCCCCTGAAAGTTTGGCACGCTGGCAAAATAGTATTGAAAAGTCGATCGTCAATATACTCAAGCTGCTTTCTCGCGACACCAACCGCTTGCTGCAACAATCGGCAATCTTGCCGAGTCAATTGCCAGAACCCGTTCTAGAAGCTGCTTCTCAAGCTGAATCCTCCGGCGATAGTGTTGCCGGACCGCCTAACTTATTAAACTTAATCATTGAAACCGATGCCTCATCAGCCTCGCGAAAATTGGCAGCCACCTTTGGTAGTAGGGCGCTGCACATTACAGCAATTAAACTGCGGCTATCGGAAATAGAGTTTGCCGATGCGGGAACCTCGGCTTGGCGCCAGCAAATTCGTAACCTGTCTGTAAAGTTGAACTCGCTGGGCCGCGATTACCAGAAAAAGCAGCGGGAACTCGCTGTGGTGGAAGCTGAGTCGGCTTGGCGATCGAGTTGGTTTGAAGATTGATCGGATGTTGAGGGAAGAAGGAAGTTCGGCAACGGATTATGTAACGGATGTAACGGATGTAACAGATGTCAGGAAGCCGGAAGAAGTCCGATGGAAGTCGGAAAAACGTACAACTTTTAAGCTATTGGAAACCGGGTTTCTTTAAGAAACCCGGTTTCTCGGTGTTATACTTTTTTGGTGGAAGCTTCTTAAAAGAAAAAGTTAAAATTTAAAATCTAAAATCTAAAATCTAAAATCTAAAATCTAAAATTGATATGACTATCGATCGACCAGAATGGCAGCGATTGCAAAAAGCTCTTTCCGTAGAAGCCGATCGCGGATTTAACGACATCCAAGGCAGTCAATACCGCTTCAGCGAGTTTCTGGGCCTGAGTTTGAGACAGTTGGCAGGGTCTGTGGCGGCTTCGGCGCGCGATCGAGCCAGACAACTAGCCGCTGAATTTGACATCTACCCTCAGAAAGATCTCGAACAGCGCCAACATTCGATCGCCATTACGGTCAGTTTTCTGAGGCAAATGGAGCAAGTTTGGGAACAAGAAACTCGCCACCAGCAAGAACAAGCAAGACAAGTCAGACCCGCAAACGCTAACGCTTCTGAACCTACCGCCCCAGCACTTTCCGTTCCCCGAACTGCACCCCTGAGTACAGCACCCCCACCGCCCAGCCTGACTCTCGACCAACAGTTAACCCGCGTCACCGGCATCGGCCCCGCCAACGGCAACCGCTTGGCAAAACTGGGTTTATACACTGTATATGACTTGCTTTACTACTATCCCCGCAACCACATCGACTATGCCAAGCAAGTACAAATTCGCGAGCTAATTGCCGGAGAAACTGTCACTTTAATCGCAGAAGTAAAGCGCTGCAATTGCTTTTCTAGCCCGAAGAATAAGAAGTTAACCATATTAGAAGTAATTTTAAAAGACCGCACCGGAGAAATAAAAATTAGTCGTTTTTTTGCAGGCCCTCGCTACAGCAATCGCGGTTGGCAAGAATTCAAAAAGCGCGAGTATTGTACAGGTGCGGTGCTGGCAGCTTCCGGGTTGGTGAAGCAGGGTAAATATGGAATTACTTTAGAAAATCCTGAGTTAGAAGTATTAGACGACTCCGGCGGTGCGATCGAATCAATGAAAGTCGGTCGCCTGATACCAGTTTATCCGCTGACGGAGGGGGTGGATGCTGGTTCGGTGAGGCGATCGATTTTGGCTGCAATGCCGGCGGCGAAAATGTTGCCAGAATCCCTACCGGAAGATTTGCGCGAGCGTTACGGTTTAATGGGTTTAGCCGATGCCGTGACTAATATTCACTTTCCGCTAGATCGAGATTGTTTGGCAGCCGCCCGCCGCCGCTTAGTTTTTGACGAATTTTTCTACCTGCAATTAGGACTTTTAAAGCGCCGCCAAACCCAAAGAAAAGCTCAAGCTAGTGCAGTCATCCTTCCTACTGGCCAATTGATCGAACATTTTTATGAAATCTTGCCTTTTGCCTTGACTAATGCTCAGGAAAGAGTAATTAACGACATCCTCAACGATTTAGCTTCGTCGCAACCGATGAACAGATTGGTGCAAGGCGATGTCGGCGCCGGCAAAACCGTAGTCGCCGTCGTGGCAATGCTAGCAGCAATTCAATCCGGCTATCAAGCCGCTTTAATGGCACCGACAGAAGTTTTAGCAGAACAGCACTATCGCAAATTGGTAGGTTGGTTTAACTTGATGCACTTGTCTGTCGAACTGTTAACTGGTTCCACAAAAGTAGCCAAGCGCCGCGAAATTCACAACCAATTAGAAACCGGAGAATTGCCAGTTTTAGTGGGAACTCACGCGCTGATTCAAGATACAGTTAATTTTAATAAATTGGGGTTGGCGGTAATTGATGAACAGCACAGATTCGGTGTGCAGCAGCGCGCTAAATTGCAGCAAAAAGGCGAAGCTCCCCACGTTTTGACGATGACGGCAACTCCCATTCCCCGGACGCTGGCGCTCACACTGCACGGGGATTTAGATGTGAGTCAAATTGATGAACTTCCCCCCGGCAGGCAGGCAATTCAAACAACGGTACTGTCTGCCAAAGAACGCATCCAAGCTTACGATTTGATTCGGCGGGAAGTGGCGAGCGGGCGTCAAGTTTATGTGGTGCTGCCGCTGGTGGAGGAGTCGGAAAAGTTGGACGTGCGATCGGCAATTGAGGAACAAGAGAAACTGCAAAAAAGCGTATTTCCTGAGTTTAAGGTTGGTTTGCTGCACGGTAGAATGAGCAGTGCCGACAAAGACGAAGCAATTTCTAAGTTTCGGGACAAACAAACTGATATTTTAGTATCTACTACTGTGGTCGAGGTGGGAGTAGACGTGCCGAATGCCACGGTAATGCTGATTGAAAATTCTGAGCGTTTTGGACTGTCGCAACTACACCAATTGCGGGGTCGAGTCGGTCGGGGCAGCAACCGTTCTTATTGTTTGTTAATGCCCGGTTCCAAAACGGCGGAAGCCATGCAGAGAATGAAGGTTTTAGAACAATCTCAAGATGGCTTTTTTATTGCCGAAATGGACATGAGATTGCGCGGGCCCGGTCAGGTTTTGGGAACTCGGCAGTCGGGTTTGCCGGATTTTGCTTTGGCGAGTTTGGTGGAGGATCAGGAGGTTTTGGAGTTGGCGAGGGCGGCGGCTCAAATGGTAATTGAGAATGATGAAAGTTTGAATCAGTGGCCGGTAGTGCGGGATGAGTTGGAACGGAGATATCAGCGGATGATGAGCGGCTCGATTTTGACTTAGATAGTTTTGAACGCAGCAACGGGATTTTTAATAATATTTTGTAGTGGCGGGTTAAGCAAATATATATCAAAGCCGCCAGTTTATTGCTGCACTCACCCACCATCCTCCCCATAGGGGGGTTTATTTGCACCTACTTCTTTAATGTCAGTAACGTCAGAAACTGGTTTTCTTCCCATAAACTCACGTAAAATCCTAGGTTTTTTGTCAGGAAACGCGGTTTATACTTTTTTGCTGAGACTGCTGCAAAATATCAGGTTGATCGAAACGTCAAAAACACGAATTTGTTGGAAACGAGTGCCTCAACCCAAACTACTTTAAGAGAGAATTTTGGCCTTAATCTACGCTATTTTGATAAGGAGCCAGGCTTGGGGTACTTATTCGACCAAGAATCCTTCGCAGGAATGACGAAGAAGTGTCAAAATTAAGATAGTTCTGCCAGAAACAGGGGAAAGGAAATCTAGCCTGTACTGGCGCCTAAGGCAACATTGATTCCTCGCTGGTTACGCTTGCAGGTGGTCGCCGACGGTTCGTCGCATTTAATCTCAACAGTAATTATGAAAGATCTCACTCGTTATCGAAATATCGGCATCTTCGCCCACGTAGATGCTGGCAAGACCACCACAACAGAAAGAATCCTGAAACTGACAGGTAAAATCCACAAAATTGGTGAAGTTCACGAAGGCGCGGCGACTACTGACTTCATGGAACAGGAGCAAGAGCGCGGTATTACGATTCAATCCGCTGCTACCACCTGCTTCTGGAACGACCATCAGCTCAACATCATCGATACTCCCGGACACGTCGATTTTACGATCGAGGTTTACCGTTCTTTGAAGGTTCTCGATGGTGGCATCGGTGTGTTCTGCGGTTCGGGTGGAGTTGAACCGCAATCGGAAACCAACTGGCGCTACGCTAACGATTCCAAAGTCGCTCGCGTCATCTACATCAACAAGCTCGATCGCACGGGTGCAGATTTTTACCGCGTTGTCCAGCAAGTCGATAAAATCCTTGGCGCTAAACCGATGGTAATGGTATTGCCGATCGGCATAGAAGAAAAGTTTTGTGGCGTAGTCGATTTGCTGACCCGCAAAGCCTGGATCTGGGATGACTCCGGCGATCCGATGAACTATACAATTAAAGATGTCCCGGCCGATATGGTCGATGATGTCGAAACTTGGCGCGAAAAGTTGATCGAACTGGCCGTCGAGCAAGACGACACTGTGATGGAACAGTATCTCGAAGGCAACGAGCCGAGCCTCGACGACCTCAAGCGCTGCATTCGCAAAGGTACTCGCGATCGGGCATTTTTCCCCACCTACTGCGGCTCATCGTTTAAAAACAAAGGCGTGCAGTTGGTTCTCGATGCCGTAGTTGACTACCTGCCGAACCCGATGGAAGTCACACCGCAGCCAGAAGTCGATCTCGATGGCGAGGAAACCGGCGAGTTTGCGATCGTCGATCCCAATAGGCCATTGCGGGCACTGGCATTTAAGATCATGGACGATCGCTACGGTGCTTTAACCTTCACGCGCCTGTACTCCGGTAAGTTGTCCAAGGGCGACACCGTACTCAACACCGCCACAGGCAAAACCGAGCGCATCAGCCGTTTGGTGGAAATGCACGCCAACTCGCGCGAAGAAATTGAATCCGCGCAAGCAGGGGACATTGTGGCGATCGTCGGCATGAAAAACGTCCGCACCGGACACACCATCTGCGACCCCAAAAATCCCGCCACCCTAGAGCCGATGGTATTCCCAGATCCCGTTATTTCGATTTCGGTCAAACCGAAACAAAAAGGCGGCGAAGAAAAAATGGGAGCAGCCCTCACCAAGATGGTGCAAGAAGACCCATCCTTCCACATGGTGACGGATCAAGAAAGTGGCGAAACGATTCTCAAGGGGATGGGCGAGTTACACCTCGACATCAAAGTAGACATTCTCAAGCGCACCCACGGCATCGAAGTAGAAGTCGGCGAACCACAGGTAGCCTACCGCGAGTCGATTACCAAGCGCCTCGAAGACGAATACACCCACAAAAAGCAATCAGGTGGTTCCGGTCAATTTGCGAAAATTGGCTATGTGATCGAGCCTGGTGAGGTGGGAAGTGGCTTCCAGTTTGAGTCCAAAGTGACTGGTGGTAGCGTGCCGAGAGAATATTGGCCCGCGGTCGAAAAAGGCTTTGAAAGCTGCATAGACAAAGGCGTCTTGGCCGGATTCCCCTGCTTGGACTTGAAATTCACCCTACTAGACGGCGGTTTCCACCCCGTTGACTCGTCAGCAATGGCCTTTGAAATTGCTGCCAAAGCGGCCTATCGGCAGTCTCTGCCTAAAGCGGCGCCTCAGTTGCTCGAACCGATTATGAATGTCGATGTATTCACTCCAGATGATTACATGGGCGACGTGATCGGCGACCTCAACCGCCGCCGGGGGATGATGAAATCTCAGGAGACAAGCCAGACAGGAGCACGGATCAAGGCAGATGTACCGTTGAGCGAAATGTTTGGTTACATTAGCGATTTGCGTACTATGACCTCTGGGCGCGGCCAGTTCTCAATGTCCTTCTCGCACTATGCTCCTTGTCCGAATAACATCGCTGAAGAAGTGATTAAGGCGGCCAAAGAGCGTCAAGCAGCGAAGTAATGTATTGACTGTGACGAATCGATTCGTCGCAGTCAATCATCAAGGTTAAAAACTAGATTTTTCTAGTTTTTAACCTTGGTCAATGGGAATAAGCCGAGGCGAATCTAAATTGTATTTTCGGGCGGGCGAGACAGCCCAGAAGAGTGCGATCGCACTTGATAGTAAAACTTAGATGCGCTGGAGTTTATTCCACTTTTATTTTCACACTCCTAAAAAATACTTTTTACTCGCCCAAAGAGATGGTCGCTTCAAAAGTCGCTCTAAAAGGGCGATCGCGCATCAATCAAGATAATATTTGCTAATATACAATCAATAATTTACAACCCAGGCAGGTAGCCATGACAGCCACCCTGATCCCGAGTCAAAGTAGCGGAATTCTGCTGAACAACATTAGCTGGAAAACATACGAATCCCTGCTGAATGAGTTAGCCCAACAAAGAGGAATTCGCCTGACTTACGATCGCGGAAATTTAGAAATTATGACTCCTTTAGCACCCCACGAAAAGTACAAAAAAATCTTGGGACGTTTTGTAGAAACCGTGACTGATGAATTGAATGTTGAAATTTGCAGTTTGGGTTCTCTAACTTGCAGGCGCGAAGATTTGGCTCGCGGCTTGGAACCGGATCAGTGCTACTATATCCAAAATGAGAATGTGGTTTGGGACAAAGAACAAATCGATCTCAATCAAGATCCACCACCGGATTTAGTTGTGGAAATTGACCTGACTAGCAGTTCGATCGATCGACTTTCTTTATATGCAAGTTTAGGCGTACCTGAAGTTTGGCGCTACGACGGAAATCGTTTAATAATTTATCAGTTGCAATTACAGGAATATGCCGAAAGAGATGTTTCTCCCACTTTCCCTTTTTTGTCGCAAGTTGAGATGCTGCGCTTTTTGGAATTGAGGAGAACTACAAAAGAAAAAGCTTTGATTCGCTTGTTCCGCGAATGGGTGAGGAGTCAAATTCAGTCAGGAGAGTGAAGGAGGACGATTTCCTACCCTACGGGGAACGGGAACCCCTGCGGGAAGATAGCTCCGCTTCACGCACTTTTGAGATGATATCATATCGTGTAAAACATGAGTTTGTAGCGAGGAGTTCACTCCGAGCGAGTTTTAGGAAGACTTTAGTCCTCACTACGAACTTAATTATAATTATTGACGCGGACAGGATATTATTCGCCAGCCAAATCAGCGCGAAACTTCTCCACAACTCGATTTAACTCCACCGAATGAGAGGCCTTAAATAAAATACGATCGCCCGGTGTGACAAACTCCATTAAATGCCTTGCTAAATCTTCGCGGGAATTCTCCCTCGCAATATCTTCTACCTCCACAAAAGGCAAACCCGCCGCACCTGCAGCCATCGCCGCTGCTTCCTCAAAATCAGCAAAAACAAACAAAGCATCCAGATGCAAATCTCGTGCGACCCTTCCCACTTGTCGGTGAAATTCGATCGCCCTATCGCCCAATTCCTTCATCGTTCCCAACACCGCAATCCGGCGCTTTCCCGGAGTATCTGCTAACAGTCTCAGCGCCGCCAACATCGACTCCAAACCAGCATTGTAAGTCTCATCTAGAATCACAATATCCTGCGGCAAATCGTAGCGGCGCGCCCGTCCATCCGGTAACTGCACAGACAAACCTTGCTTTAAAACTTCCCAATCAATACCTAAAACTTTTCCTACCGCCAAAGCCGCCAAATAATTTACAGCATTGTGGCGTCCCGGCAGCGGCAGTGGTAATTCCACACTTTGTACTAACATTGTATCAGGATTGAGCAATTCTCCGCACAAATCCCCGCCTTCTAAACCGTAAGTTAAAGTTTTTCCCTGCCAAACTTTGGCCGCAGTTGCGATTAATCTATCACCATCGTGATTTAGAATAGCAATGCTATCTGTAGGCATTTCTGCTAAAAGTTCGCACTTAGCTTGGGCGATCGCCTCTTCCGAACCCAATCGCCCGATATGGGCCGTTCCTACATTAGTAATTACCCCCACAGTAGGACGCGCAATTTGCGACAGCAGCGCTATTTCGCCACTGCCGCGCATTCCCATTTCAATTACAGCATAATTGTGGGAAGGTGAAAGCTCCAACAGAGTTTTTGGTACGCCAATTTCATTGTTGTAGTTATACTGAGTTTTAAGAACATTTCCCTTCGTTGACAAAACCGCCGCAATTAACTCTTTAACAGTAGTTTTACCTACAGACCCAGTAACAGCAACTATAGGTATACTGAATTGGTCACGCCACCAACGGGCGATCGACTGATAAGCTTTTAAAGTATCGTCAACGCGCAACAGCGGAAAATTAGGCAATTCCTCTTGCCAATCTCGATCGACAATCGCCGCAATCGCCCCCAAATCCCTGGCTTTTGCCAAAAATTGATGGCCATCAAAATTGTCTCCCCGCAGCGCCAAAAATACTTCGCCCCCCTCAAGAGTGCGCGTATCTGTGGCAATACCTGTCCCTAAAGCTGTCAAAACTCCCTTAGACACAGCAGGCAAAGGTACACTTAAAATTTCAGATAGTTGGGCGATACTTACGCGACAAACCATAACCAGCACTCACATTTCAAATAATTTTCCCAGCTAATTCTACCTCGCCTAACCTCAAATTTAACTAACAGCGGGCTGCGGATCAGGATTGACCTTGATCATCCTAATACTAAATCGTCCGCCCACCCAGAAATTATTCCCTACCCACCCACAATCTTTACCAATACTTTACAAAGTAGATGGTGATTTAAGGCCTTGCTAATTACCAACAATTCATGTCATGCTGGTATTGGTAAATAGTTTAACTAAGCAAAAATATCGATCGGCTTAAGCTGCTGACAGCTTCTACCCATAAGCCTCATCCGGCGAGAAGCTCGGTTGACTCAATTATTGCGATTCATTGGCCAATTCATCAAGATAATAGTGCTGAAAGCTCCTGCCCCAGCCTCGGAGGGTTAATCCACAGTGAACGACTACAACAGACAAAGCCACGAAGAAGAACAGCGACTTTACAAGCATTGGCTGGAGTTGGTACAACGAGAGCAGCCGGCCGAACTCATCAGCCGCTTTCGCACTTTGTTTATCCAAGGTACCGGATATCCCGATCGCTCCGTCGCCGACGCACTCGAAAAAATAGCACGCTCAGAACACGCTGAACAAGAATTCAAATACATCCTCAACCGCTGCTGCCACATCCTGATCAACCGTTGGCAAACATACCCCAGCAAGCAAGCCGCCATCCCTGAATTGATCGCTGTGTTTGAAGAAGCGCCCAAAATATTATTTGGATACAATCGATCGCGGGGGCGAGGCTCCATCCCCCAATTAGTAAATCAATTTACCGAAAGTGAACAATACCTCACCCTCCAACGCTTAGCCAAAGTCATAACTCACAGCAATGAAGATAGCAGCAACAGCAAAACCCCTGCTACCCTTCCCCTCGGAACATTAATTCCCCGTTACCCTTACCTCTACAAACACTGCCTCCTCAGCGACGACAGCACCTACGAACAACAAAAAATCATTAAAAGAATCCAAGCTCAAAAGCAGCAGCAATTTGAGATCAACCTCTCCCAATACGTGGCTCACCAAGTGAGAAAAGCCCAAACAGCGCGCCGGGAAACCTCCCTTTCCTTCGGCAGAAGTGTACAGTCTATAAAAAATCCGACCCTGTTGACCGACCCGGAACTATTCTTTGCCCTCAAGCAATTTGTCGGAAAAGTAGAAGGAGCCGATACCTACAGACAGCTAGCGGGCCGTTTCACGGCGAACGCCAGCACATATCAGTCCTACCGCTCCTTTAAAGACGACTTGTACGAATACCTGATTTCTTCTGTCACCGATGAGCGCTACGGCAAACGTCTCTTTAACGAAAAATTGTATAAGCAACTACAAAATACCCTGCCCCACAGCGACGATCAGAAGTTTAATGAATTTTTAATGATCAGAACTTGTAGCCAGTTATTGAACTTTTTAGTAGTAGAGAGTCCTGTGCGGCCCAACCACTTTGTCTTCATCGACCTGATCTCAAACCTCGGGCCGACCCAAACCACAGGTTTGCTGCTGAAAATCGTACTAATTTGCGGCAAAGTCAAGCCCTACCTAGAAAAGCGGCTGGCAATTTTGTTCGGTCACTACGAATGCAGTACCCGAGAAGGCGTGGTGTGGTTAGTCAAAGCCCTGGAAAACGTAAACCTAGCTTTGAGTACCAACTTTGGCAAGGTGGATGTATCTTTCCTGCGGTGAAAGCGGGCGGCATAACTTTCTCTGCTTCCACAGCAGGCAAAACATCACACCGATCGACCACGTTTCTGAATACCCTAAAAGTTTTACCTTTAATTAGAACGACTTAATTAACTCCTAAAACCTACTCAAAAGACGCTATTCTATGTTAAAGTACCAAGTGTGAATCAGATTCAGTTGCAGGCTTTGTTCATTGCTACAGAATTGTCTAAAAACTTGCCCTTCTGTATCGGCAGGGGACTCTCCGAAACTGAAATCTTCGCACTGTCTAAATTTTGGAGTTATTCCTCATGTCGATATACGTCGGTAACTTATCCTACCAAGTTACCCAAGAAGACATCACCACCGTCTTCGCCGAATACGGAACCGTTAAGCGAGTACATCTACCTACCGACAGAGAAACCAGTCGCCCCCGCGGCTTCGGTTTTGTAGAAATGTCCACAGATGCAGAAGAAGATGCAGCCATTAGTGCTCTCGACGGAGCAGAGTGGATGGGTCGCGACCTCAAAGTTAACAAAGCTAAGCCCCGCGAAGATGAAGGTGGCCGGGGTGGCGGCAACCGGGGTGGCGGCCCTGGAAAATTTGGTCGGGCAGGAGGGGGAGGCGGAGGAGGACGTTATTAATTTCCTCATTAATTTCCTCGGATAAAGATTTGAGATTGGAGAGTTGAAATTGGTGCGAGAGCTCACCTAGCTCCGAACCACTTCCGGCCGTTCCGAAAAACCTATGCTCTTCAAATTTCCATATCTACCGGATTAAATATACCAAAAAGCCAAGGGCCGAACCCTTGGCTTTTTGGTATGAAAGTTGACGGTATGAGTCTGAAACCGGCTGGGCGAATCCGTTGCAGTACCGTCAGGTTCTAATCGTCAGGTTCGATGCTGCTGCTCAATCCGTGATTATTGAGCGTTTCAGCGTAAAACTCCGCGTGTTCGAGGGCGCAAACAATCACCAATCCCATCCCGTTAGTATGGGCTTCCATCATCACATTTACCGCCTGTGGCTGAGTCAGACTTGGTACCGTCGCCATCAAAGTCTGCACCACGTACTCCATAGGATTGAAATCATCATTGTGCAGCAGAACGCGGTAGCGCGGTGCAAGCTTGCGGACTGTGGAAGGCTTTTGAATAATTTCGACAGACACTAATCTATACCTCCTGACTTGTAAAATGTTAAAATTTGTCAACAATCTTGAGCCGGATTCCTCCGCTGTGCAAGACTATCTCACTTTCAGCTATTTTATTGAAATCTGAAAATTCAGACAAGGCAGCCCCTTAGTGGATCGCGAGCTGTGAACGCAACACCAAACCCACAGGGGGTGTCCTGGGCCCTCCGCAACCACCTTCGTAGCGCCATAATATTAGAAAGGCGCGATCGGTTAAAAATAACAAACTACTACCTGTTGAGTCTCCAGAACTGAGGGAACCTTATATGAAACGCAAACCTAAATCCTACAACGACAGATTCAGCGGCGACCCATCCCGAGGAGATGAAGACTCCGACTACCCCGGTTCAATGGGCGGACAGTCGCGGCGTCAACCTCAGTCCGGCAAACCATCTTTCCTCAATTCCGCCACCCTAGGGATTTTAACAGCCGTCTTTATTCTGGGGATTGGGATTGGCATTGCGTTTAGCTCCACCGCTACCATTAGCCCAGAGAACGTAGCCTCGCGCGAATTTATCGATCGCAGCGCCCCGAACCCAGAACTTTGCGTGCAGTTTGGAGCAAGTGCGATGGTGACAGATATGCGCCTCTACGTCACCCTAAACCCCTTCAACGTCTACATTTCGCAGCCGAGTATGCGCCCCGGATGCGTTTTGCGAACCAATAACTGGGCAATTCTCGAACAAAGAAAACTCATCAGCCAAGACCAAGTGCGCGATTGCAAAAATCGCATGAACACCTTTGGCTTCACCGGCCCCCTAGAAGCTCAACCCGAAATTAACTGTATCTACCAAAATGACGGCGCTAAAAACCTGTTCCTCAACCAACCGGGTTCGATAGCTCCAACCACGGAAGGTCAAAATTTCTAAATCGCCGATATAGCGGTTTTGATTTGAGTGAAGTACAGATATGGGGTAGGGACTTAGGCTAAGCCTAAGTCCCTACTTTATTTCAAAGAATGGAAAACTGCTCTAAGTAAATTTTGAAAGAAGAGGTTCGAGGGAAGAAGGAAGTCTTCCCTCGAACCTCTTCTTTCTTCCTTGTTCTCTCCTCCTTCTTCCTTCAAAAACCGAACTGCGGTAAATCTTCGGTTAACTGAACTTGGAAAGTTTGACCGGGTTGAATCGTAGCAGGTTGAGGAGCAGCGACGTAAGTTGTAGCAGCACCAGCCGCTGCTCCAGCCAACAAACCGACACCGGAAAAGCCGCTCAGTAAGAACAAAGCTAAGCCACCCATACCAGTATTGCGGACCAAACTGCGATCGGTCGGCTGTTGCCGACGGCCTCCCACGGGTTCTGAGCGAGCCGAGAGAGGGATATTGCGACCGTTGAGACTAATAGCCTCGACCACAAATCTAGTGCCGAGGTTGGTCGTTTCAAACCGGCCGATGACTGGCGTATTAGCAGGTACGATCGTATTGCCGCGACTGTCGAAAAGTCCTCCTTGCAGCAGAAGCACTTCCTCGCGGCTGGGTTTCGCTTGCAGGCGCAAAGCCTGATCGCCGGGGTATAGCAAACTGAGCTCCGTGCCCGCCGGCAACAAGACATTCGCCCCAGCCGCAGCCTGCAAAGGAGCATTCGATCGTCCGCGAGGAAGCGGTTCACCAAAGGTAAGCGTCCGCTGTTCCGGCGCTACGGCAGCCGTTATTTGAGGATCTAGGCGGGGTAGAGCAGCAGCTTGTACCCCACGGCGTTCATCAAGGGGAACATTGACTAAAGGCACTCTGAGCGGCCGGATTTGATCATTGGGAGTTGGCGGCTGCGAAGAATTTGTAGTGGGATTCGGGGAAGTAGGAGGCTCAGGTTGATCGACCTTTGGGGCACCAGTTGAGTTGGAATCAGTCGGCGGTTGGTTTTGCGGTACTTGTCTTGCAGGCTGGGGTTGAGTTTCGGGAGTTTCCATATTCGGAGTCGGTTCGATCAAAGGACGCAACACCCAGCGATTTTCTACCCCGCTTCTTTGGAATTGAACTTGCCCTGCGCTGAAACCGACTCCCGGAGCCAAATTGACCAGAATTCTAGCCGTTCCCGGTTGAAGTTGACTCACTCCCACAGAACGCACTCTACCTTGTGGGTATAGCTGAGTTGCATCTACTCCGATCTCAGTATTGGGCAAATCCACAGCAATTTGAGACGGGTTGAGTAGAGAATATGTGGGGGTTGTTCCCTCTGGGAGAGTAATTTCTAGCTGATTTGTCGCGGGATCGAATTGCCAACTTGTCACTGTTGAAGTCACTGTTGAAGCATTTGCTCGTTCCAGTGTTGTCGGCACTGCTGCAACTGCAGCGACGACTGCTAGACTCAGGCTCAGTGACTCGATCGCAAACAATCTCGCTGGTAGAGAATTAACATTCAATTTTTGGAAGTCTGCCCAAAATTTTCGTGGTAATTTTTTGTATGGCATGGCTGCTGGGTGAAATTTTTGATCTGAAATAGATTATGGATGGGAAAATTTTGCCTTCGGATGACGCTGAAAGTTTAACATTGCGAGAGGAAAAATTTAACTAAATGGAAATTATTGCGATCGCGTTTTTTTCTTAACAACAAGTGGTGTCAGGTTAGACAAAATGAAATAGAATTGCCAAGCGGACAAATTATAGACGACTTTTTTGTTAATTTCCGACCCAATATCGCCCTCGTATTTGCCACAACAGAGCAGCAATAACTTGTATTAGTGCGTCAATACAGGCACGCAGTAGGCGAAATTTTGCTGGAACTGCCTGCTGGATCTTTCAACCCTCCTGAAGAGAGCGGGAAATCGGCAGCCGCCAGAGAACTTGCCGAAGAAACGGGATATGTTGCTGAATAAATTTTGGAACTAGCAACCTTATATGATAATCCTGTAAAAGACACCAATTCTATCTACCTATACTTTGCTAAAAATGTCAAGCTTCCCAGCCAAATACAATTAGATATTGAATTAGTTTGAGTCCCTATTGCTGAAGTTTTTTTGAGAATAAAAAGCAGAGAAATTTGTGTAGCAGGAAGCATCATATCATGTCCGGTCGATTGGTAATGATATAGTATTGATGAATACTACTGCGTCAGATCAAGAATACCCAAACGAATTACGATCACACCTCATCTGAGTGTAGAAGAGCTACCGAGTCGTTTCCGTCAGGCCAAAACACCCACTTGTGCTCATCATTATCAAATTATTTGGCTGTTAGCAAACGGCAAAACCACCGGAGAAGTGATGGCAGTAACTGGTTATAGTCGCGGTTGGATTTATGAAGCGAGTCTGGGGATACAACCATTTAGGACCATAATCTCTCGGAGATCAGCGTGTCACAAATCGAGCTCGTGACCCTCTGCTTAATGATGTAGAACAAGCTCAGTTGTGGCAAGTCCTACAGCAGCCACCTCTCGATGGCGGGCTATGGAATGGTCGTAAAGTGGTAGACTGGATGAGTGAACTTAAAGGTTACAAAGTTTCTCGTCAAAGAGGATGGGAATATTTGAAGTCCATGAAGTTTCGATTGAGAGTTCCTCGCCCAGAACACCAGGAATCCGATCTCCGCAGAACTTGCAGGAATTGAAAAAAAAATCTGCGCCGATTCGTCAAGGACATCAAGAAGCAGAACCCTTCAAGCGACGTAGAAGTCGGGTCAATGGACGAACATCGGAGCATCGGAGCGGATTGAAACCTGTGAGAGAGACGAGAATGGGTGGATGAGTTTAGTAATGCCACTGCTGTGGTTAACTGGCGGTTTCAATGGTTGTGGTTATATGGTTTTGTGCATCCGAGTTCAGGAGAAACAAAGGCGTGGATATTGCCATTTGTCAATAGCCAGCTTTTTGAGCGAGTCTTATACCATTTTTTTAAAGATGTGATAGAGATAAAGAATGTAAAATCCAAGACCATCCGGTGAGAAAACCAATGACG